>JBJHDJ010000022.1:0-14888 GCA_050486485.1 Porticoccaceae bacterium | reverse complement strand
TGGTACCGAGCGGGTGATCGTCTCCCAGCTGCACCGCTCCCCCGGTGTGTTCTTCGATCACGACAAGGGCAAGACCCACTCCTCGGGCAAGCTGCTCTACTCCGCCCGCATCATTCCCTATCGCGGATCCTGGCTGGACTTCGAGTTCGATCCCAAGGACCAGTTGTTCGTGCGCATCGACCGGCGCCGCAAACTGCCCGCCACCATCCTGCTGCGGGCCCTGGGCTACAACGCCGAGGAGATCCTCGGCATGTTCTTCGAAGTCACCACCTTCAAGGTCAAGGCCGACGGCACCTATATCCTCGATCTGGAGCCTGGCCGTCTGCGGGGCGAGATCGCCAGTTTCGACATCAAGGGCAAGGGCGGCAAGGTGATTGTCGAGTCGGGCCGCCGCATTACCGCGCGCCACATCCGCCAGTTGGAGGCGGACAAGATCAACAAGCTGGAGGTGCCCGCCGAGTACCTGCACGGCCGTGTGCTGGCCAGGGACGTGGTGGATCCCAACTCCGGTGAGCTGCTGTTCGAGTGCAATACCGAAATCACCCCCGATACCCTGGACAAGTTCAAGGCAGCCGATATCAATACCATCGAGGTGATCTACACCAACGACCTGGATTGCGGCCCGTTCATCTCCGACACCCTGCGCAACGATCCCACCCGCACCCAGCTCGAGGCGCTGGTGGAGATCTACCGCATGATGCGTCCCGGCGAGCCGCCCACCAAGGAGTCCGCCGAGAACCTGTTCAACAATCTGTTCTTCACCCTGGATCGCTACGACCTGTCCGCCGTGGGTCGCATGAAATTCAACCGCCGTCTCGGCCGCGAGGCGGTGGAGGGTTCCGGCACCCTGGACCGCGAGGATATCGTTGACACCATGCGTTGCCTGATCGATATCCGCAACGGCAAGGGCGTGGTGGACGATATCGACCACCTGGGGAACCGCCGTGTGCGCTCCGTGGGCGAAATGGCCGAAAACCAGTTCCGCATTGGTCTGGTGCGTGTCGAGCGGGCCGTCAAGGAACGCCTCTCGGTGGTGGAGAGCGAGGGCCTGATGCCCCAGGATCTGGTCAATGCCAAGCCCGTCGCGGCGGCCATGAAGGAATTCTTTGGCTCCAGCCAGTTGTCCCAGTTCATGGACCAGAACAACCCGCTGTCGGAAGTGACCCACAAGCGCCGGGTCTCCGCCCTCGGCCCCGGCGGCCTGACCCGCGAGCGGGCCGGCTTCGAGGTGCGCGATGTGCACCCTACCCACTACGGCCGGGTGTGCCCCATCGAAACACCGGAAGGTCCCAACATCGGCCTGATCAACTCCCTGGCCACCTATGCCCGCACCAATGGCTACGGCTTCATCGAGGCGCCGTACCGCAAGGTGGTCAATGGCAAGGTGACCGACGAAATCGAATACCTGTCGGCCATCGAGGAAAGCAACCATGTGATCGCCCAGGCCTCCGCCGCCGTCAACAAGAAGGGCGAGCTGGTGGACGAACTGGTGACCGTGCGCCACCAGGGGGAGTTCACCGTCAAGCCTCCCCAGGAAGTGGGCTATATGGATGTCTCGCCGCGCCAGGTGGTGTCCATCGCCGCGGCGTTGATTCCGTTCCTGGAGCACGACGACGCCAACCGCGCCCTGATGGGCTCCAACATGCAGCGCCAGGCGGTTCCCACCCTGCGCTCGGAGAAGCCCCTGGTGGGTACCGGGATCGAGCGTGTTGTGGCCCGTGACTCCGGCGTGTGCGTGGTGGCCAAGCGCGGCGGTGTTATCGAGAATGTGGATGCCGCCCGTATCGTGGTGCGGGTCAATGACGACGAGGTTGAAGCCGGCGACGCCGGGGTCGATATTTACAACCTGGTCAAGTACACCCGCTCCAACCAGAACACCTGCATCAACCAGCGCCCCATCGTCAAGGCCGGGGATGTGGTGGGCAAGGGCGATATTCTTGCCGACGGCCCCTCCGTGGACCTCGGCGAGCTGGCCCTCGGGCAGAACATGCGCATCGCCTTCATGCCCTGGAATGGTTACAACTTCGAGGACTCCATCCTCATCTCCGAACGGGTTGTGGAAAAGGATCGCTTCACCACCATCCACATTCAGGAACTCACCTGTACCGCCCGGGACACCAAGCTCGGTCCGGAGGAAATCACCGCCGACATTCCCAATGTGGGTGAGTCCGCGCTGTCGCGACTCGACGAATCCGGCATCGTCTATGTGGGCGCCGAGGTCAATGCCGGCGATATCCTGGTGGGCAAGGTGACCCCCAAGGGCGAAACCCAGCTCACCCCGGAAGAAAAGCTGCTGCGCGCCATCTTCGGCGAGAAGGCGTCCGATGTGAAGGACACCTCCCTGCGGGTGCCGAGCGGCACCAAGGGCACGGTGATCGGCGTTCAGGTGTTTACCCGCGAGGGCCTGGAAAAGGACGCCCGCTCCAAGCAGATCGAGAAGGCCGCCCTGGAGGAATACCGCAAGGATCTCAAGGACGAATTCCGCATCATGGAAAACGCCACCTTCGAGCGCCTGCGGGACGCCCTGGTGGGCAAGAAAGTGGTCAAGGCCCCGGGTCTCAAGAAAGGCGACACCCTCACCGCCGCGGCGGTGGCGGACTACGACCAGGAGAAGTGGTTCAAGGTGCGCATGGATGACGACGCCCTCAACGAACAGATCACCCGCGCCGAGGAATTGCTCAAGGAGCGCCGCAAGCAACAGGATGAGCGCTTCGAGGACAAGAAGCGCAAGCTGCAAAGCGGCGACGACCTGGCGCCAGGGGTGCTCAAGACGGTCAAGGTCTACCTGGCGGTCAAGCGCCGGGTGCAGCCCGGCGACAAGATGGCCGGCCGCCACGGCAACAAGGGTGTGATCTCCGCCATCATGCCGGTGGAGGACATGCCCTATGACAGCAACGGCGAGCCCGTGGACATCGTTCTCAACCCCCTCGGCGTGCCGTCGCGGATGAATGTGGGCCAGATTCTCGAAACCCACCTGGGCCTCGCCGCCAAGGGACTGGGTGAGAAAATCAATGCCATGCTCGAGGAGCAGCGCAAGGTCGCGGAGCTGCGCGGTTTCATCCAGGAGATCTACAGCGCCGGCGAGAGTACCCAGCCCGCGGATATCTCTTCCTTGAGCGACGACGAGGTGCTCGAGCTGGCTGGCAATCTCACCCAGGGGGTGCCCATGGCCACCCAGGTGTTCGATGGCGCCCAGGAAGAGGAGATCAAGCAGTTGCTGAAGCTTGCCGACATGCCGGAGAGTGGCCAGATGACCCTCTACGATGGCCGCACCGGCGAAGCCTTTGATCGCCCCGTGACGGTCGGCTACATGTACATGCTCAAGCTGAACCACCTGGTGGACGACAAGATGCATGCCCGCTCCACCGGCTCCTACAGTCTGGTGACCCAGCAGCCCCTGGGGGGCAAGGCCCAGTTCGGCGGTCAGCGCTTCGGCGAGATGGAAGTGTGGGCCCTGGAGGCCTACGGCGCCGCCTACACACTGCAGGAAATGCTTACCGTCAAGTCCGACGATGTGAATGGTCGCACCAAGATGTACAAGAACATCGTCGACGGTGACCACCGCATGGAGCCGGGCATGCCGGAGTCCTTCAATGTACTGGTGAAGGAAATCCGCTCCCTGGGCATCAACATCGAGCTGGAATACGAGTAATTGCACGCGATTGAGACCCGCCGGCCGCTGGCCGGCGGCAAAGGCAAGCATCCACTGGAGGAAAGGCCTTGAAAGACTTACTGAACATGCTGAAAGCCCAGGATCAGAACGGCGAGTTCGATGCCATCCGCATCGGCTTGGCGTCGCCGGAAATGATTCGCTCCTGGTCCTATGGCGAAGTCAAGAAGCCGGAAACCATCAATTACCGCACTTTCAAGCCGGAGCGGGAAGGCCTGTTCTGCGCCAAGATTTTCGGCCCGGTGCGGGACTACGAATGTCTGTGTGGCAAGTACAAGCGCATGAAGCACCGCGGCATCGTCTGCGAGAAATGCGGCGTGGAAGTCACCCTGGCCAAGGTGCGCCGTGAGCGCATGGGCCATATCGAGCTGGCCAGTCCCGTTGCCCACATCTGGTTCCTCAAATCCCTGCCGTCCCGCATCGGCCTGTTCCTCGACATGACCCTGCGGGAAATCGAGCGGGTGCTGTATTTCGAATCCTTCGTGGTCACCGATCCCGGCATGACCACCCTGGAGCGCGGCCAGCTGCTCAGCGACGAGCAGTACTACGAGGCCATGGAGGAGTACGGCGATGAGTTCAGCGCCAGCATGGGGGCCGAGGCCATCCAGGCGCTGTTGCGGGATATCGACCTGGAGCGGGAAATCGCCGATATCCGCGAGGAACTGCCCAACACCAATTCCGAGACCAAGAGCAAGAAGCTGTCCAAGCGCCTCAAGCTGCTGGAGGCGTTCTACAACTCCGGCAACAAGCCGGAGTGGATGATCCTCGAGGCCTTGCCGGTGCTGCCGCCGGACCTGCGCCCGCTGGTGCCCCTGGACGGAGGCCGCTTCGCCACCTCCGACCTCAACGACCTATACCGCCGGGTGATCAACCGCAACAACCGCCTCAAGCGGCTGCTGGAGCTCAACGCCCCCGACATCATCGTGCGCAACGAAAAGCGCATGTTGCAGGAATCCGTGGACGCCCTGCTTGACAATGGCCGCCGTGGCCGCGCCATCACCGGCTCCAACAAGCGTCCTCTCAAGTCCCTGGCGGACATGATCAAGGGCAAGCAGGGTCGCTTCCGTCAGAACCTGTTGGGCAAGCGCGTCGACTACTCCGGTCGCTCGGTGATCGTGGTGGGCCCGACCCTGCGCCTGCACCAGTGTGGCCTGCCCAAGCGCATGGCCCTGGAGCTGTTCAAGCCTTTCATCTTTTCCAAGCTGGAAACCCGCGGGCTGGCCACCACCATCAAGGCCGCCAAGAAAATGGTGGAGCGGGAGGAAGCCGTGGTGTGGGATATCCTCGACGAGGTGATCCGCGAGCACCCGGTGCTGCTCAACCGTGCCCCCACCCTGCACCGCCTGGGTATCCAGGCCTTCGAGCCGGTGCTCATCGAGGGCAAGGCCATTCAGTTGCATCCGCTGGTGTGCGCGGCCTACAACGCCGACTTCGACGGTGACCAGATGGCGGTCCATGTACCCCTCACCCTGGAAGCACAGCTCGAAGCCCGCGCCCTGATGATGTCCACCAACAACATCCTGTCGCCGGCCAATGGCGAGCCCATCATCGTGCCCTCCCAGGATGTGGTGTTGGGTCTTTACTACATGACCCGCGAGCGGGTCGGCGCCAAGGGCGAGGGCATGTCCTTCGCCAACCTGGCGGAAGTCTCCCGGGCCTACTACAGTCGCCAGGTGCACCTGCAGGCGCGCATCAAGGTGCGCATCCGCGAAGTGCTGGTCAGCGAGGACGGCGAACGCAGCGAGACCGTCACCCGTTACGACACCACCGTGGGGAGAGCACTGCTGTGGGAGATCGTGCCGGAGGGCCTGTCCTTCGACATGATCAACCTGGCGATGACCAAGAAGGCCATTTCCCGCATCATCAACCAGTGCTACCGCACGGTGGGGCTCAAGGCCACGGTAATCTTCGCCGACCAGTTGATGTACACCGGATTCGACTTCTCTACCCGTTCCGGCGCTTCGATCGGCGTCAACGACTTCATGATCCCCGCCAACAAGGCGGAAATCATTGCCCGTGCCGATGAAGAGGTGATGGAGATCGAGACCCAGTTCGCCTCCGGTCTGGTGACCCAGGGTGAGAAGTACAACAAGGTGATCGACATCTGGTCCCGGGCCAATGACCTGGTGGCCAAGTCGATGATGGAGAAGATCTCCAAGGAAAAAGCCCTGGACCGGGACGGCAATGAAGTGGAGCAGGCCTCCTTCAACTCCGTGTTCATGATGGCCGACTCCGGCGCCCGGGGCTCCCCGGCCCAGATCCGCCAGCTGGCGGGCATGCGCGGCCTGATGGCCCGTCCCGACGGCTCCATCATCGAGACGCCCATCGTCGCCAATTTCCGGGAGGGCTTGAATGTACTGCAGTACTTCATCTCCACCCACGGTGCTCGTAAAGGTCTGGCGGATACCGCCCTCAAGACCGCCAACTCCGGTTACCTGACCCGCCGCCTGGTGGATGTCGCCCAGGACGTGGTGGTCACCGACAGGGACTGCGGCACCACCGAGGGGCTGCTGATGTCGCCGGTGATCGAGGGTGGCGATATCATCGAGTCCCTCGGTGACCGCATCCTCGGCCGCGTGGTGGCCCGCGATGTGCTGAAGCCGGGCAGCGAGGAAATCGCCGTGCCCGCTGGCACCATCATCGACGAGAAGTGGGTGGAGCGCATCGAGGCCATGGGCATCGACGAGGTGTGCGTGCGTTCGCCCATTACCTGCGAGGTTCGCTACGGCATCTGTTCCGAGTGCTATGGCCGCGATCTGGCCAGGGGTCACAAGGTCAATGTCGGCGAAGCGGTGGGGGTCATTGCCGCCCAGTCCATCGGCGAACCCGGCACCCAGCTGACCATGCGTACCTTCCACATCGGTGGCGCGGCGTCGCGGGCCTCCGCCGTGGACAACATCCAGGTGAAGGCCGCCGGCAGGGTGCGCCTGCTCAACATCAAGTTGGTGGAGCGGGAGCACGACCAAGTGGCGGTATCCCGTTCCGGTGAGCTGGCGGTGGCGGATGCCAATGGTCGCGAGCGGGAGCGCTACAAGATTCCCTACGGCGCCATCATCACCATCAAGGATGGCGACGAGGTGGCTGCCGGCCAAGTAGTGGCCAAGTGGGATCCCCACACCCACCCCATCATCACCGAAGTGGCCGGTACCGTGGCCTTCTCCGGCATGGAGGAGGGCCTCAGCGTGCGCCGCCAGACCGACGAGCTGACCGGTCTCACCAGCATCAACGTGCTGGACCCCAACGAGCGGCCCGCCGCCGGCAAGGACATGAAGCCCATGGTCACCCTGCTGGACGCCAAGGGCAAGGAGTTGCAGTTCCCAAACTCTTCGGTACCGGCCCACTACATGCTGCCCGCCAATGCCATTATCACCCTGACCGATGGCGAGCAGATCCGCGCCGGCGACATCGTCGCCCGGATTCCCCAGGAGGGCACCAAGACCCGGGACATCACCGGTGGCTTGCCGCGGGTTGCCGACCTGTTCGAGGCGCGCAAGCCGAAGGACCCCGCCATCCTCGCGGAAATTTCCGGCACCGTCAGCTTCGGCAAGGAGACCAAGGGCAAACGCCGTTTGGTGATCACCCCCAACGACGGCAGCGAGCCCTACGAGGAGCTGATTCCCAAGTGGCGGCAACTGGGTGTCTATGAAGGCGAGCAGGTGGAGCGCGGCGAGGTGATCGCCGATGGACCGGACAATCCCCACGATATCCTGCGCTTGCAGGGTGTGGATTCCCTGGCCAAGTACATCGTCAACGAGATCCAGGAGGTCTACCGCCTGCAGGGTGTGAAGATCAACGACAAGCACATCGAGGTGATCGTTCGCCAGATGCTGCGCAAGGTGGAAATCACCGACATGGGCGAGTCCAGCTTCGTGCGCGGCGAGCAGGCGGAGTACAACCGGGTGCTGGAGGAGAACGAAGTCCTTGCTCTCGAGGGCAAGCTGCCAGCCAGGTTCGAGCGCCAGTTGCTGGGTATCACCAAGGCATCGTTGGCCACCGAAAGCTTCATTTCCGCGGCGTCCTTCCAGGAAACCACCCGGGTGCTTACCGAGGCGTCGGTTACCGGCAAGCGGGACAGCCTGCGGGGACTCAAGGAAAATGTGGTGGTTGGCCGGCTTATTCCCTCGGGGACCGGTCTCGCCTACCACGCCCAGCGCCGCAAGCGCCGCGACGCGGCGCTTGCCGAGGTGGTGGGTGTCTCCGCCAGTGACGTGGAAGCGGCGCTGTCGGAAGCCCTCAGCGCCGGTGACAAGGGCGACGAGGAATAATTGGGCGGCCCAAGGTCGTCCTTGACTCGGGGAGGCGGTGTCCCTAAAATTCCGCCTCCCTTTTTGGGGTGGGCGGCCCATGTATCCAGCCCAGACTTACCTGTCTTCGCGAGAAGGCTTTAATTTCGGAGTAATAGTGAATGGCAACGATCAACCAGTTGGTTCGTAAGCCGAGAAAACGCAAAGTCGCCAAGAGCGATGTCCCGGCGCTGCAGAGCTGTCCGCAGCGCCGTGGTGTGTGCACCCGTGTGTACACCACCACCCCGAAGAAGCCGAACTCCGCGCTCCGCAAGGTGTGCCGTGTTCGTCTCACCAATGGTTACGAGGTGACATCCTACATCGGTGGTGAAGGGCACAATCTTCAGGAGCACAGTGTGGTCCTGATCCGCGGTGGTCGAGTCAAGGATCTCCCCGGCGTGCGCTACCACACCGTGCGCGGCAGCCTCGACACTTCCGGTGTCGACAAGCGCCGCCAGCGCCGCTCCAAGTACGGCGCCAAGCGCCCGAAGGCAGCAAAGTAACCAGGTGCCAGTGATTTTGCGATTTCGGTGAGAACCGAGTAAGGCCGGGCGGCGAACGCCAGTCCCGGACAACCCTGAAAAGATGAGTGAAGCAACATGCCAAGAAGACGCGTAGCGGCCAAGCGAGAAATACTGCCGGATCCCAAGTTCGGCAATGTCACCCTGGCCAAATTCATGAACCATGTCATGGTCAGCGGCAAGAAATCCGTCGCGGAGCGGATTGTCTACGGTGCCCTGACCCAGGTGGAGGAGCGCCTCAAGAAGAACCCCGTGGAAGTGTTCGAGGAAGCCCTCAATAATGTGGCGCCCATGGTGGAGGTGAAATCCCGCCGTGTGGGTGGCGCCACCTATCAGGTGCCCGTCGAGGTTCGACCCTCCCGTCGTAACGCCCTGGCCATGCGCTGGCTGGTGGACTATGCCCGGGGCCGTGGCGAGAAATCCATGCGCCAGCGCCTTGCCGGCGAAATCATCGATGCCTACCAGAACAAGGGCGGCGCGGTGAAGAAGCGCGAGGATGTACACCGCATGGCGGAAGCCAACAAGGCGTTCTCCCACTTCCGGTTCTGACGCCCCGAGGGGCACACAGGAACGGTCGCGAAGAGGTAGTCATATTGGCTACCTTTTTGCCTTTTTGATACACCGTTTTTTCACACACAGCATTCCAGGGTGACCATCGTGGCACGCAAGACCCCCATCAGCCGCTATCGCAACATTGGCATCTGCGCCCATGTGGACGCGGGCAAGACCACCACCACGGAACGCGTGCTGTACTACACCGGGCTGTCCCACAAGCTGGGCGAAGTCCATGATGGCGCCGCCACCACCGACTGGATGGTGCAGGAGCAGGAGCGTGGCATCACCATCACCTCCGCGGCGGTGACCACATTCTGGAAGGGCATGGACAACCAGTTCGACCAGCACCGCATCAATGTCATCGATACCCCCGGCCATGTGGATTTCACCATCGAAGTGGAGCGTTCCCTGCGGGTGCTCGATGGCGCCGTGGTGGTGTTGTGCGGCTCCTCCGGCGTGCAGCCGCAAACCGAGACCGTGTGGCGTCAGGCCAATAAATACGAAGTGCCGCGTCTGGTGTTCGTCAACAAGATGGATCGTTCAGGGGCTGATTTCCTGCGGGTGGTGGGTCAACTGCGCGATCGCCTCGGCGCCAACGCGGTGCCGCTACAGATGACCATCGGCAGCGAGGAACACTTCAGGGGGGTGGTGGACCTGGTGAAGATGAAGGCCATCCTCTGGAACGAAGCCGACCAGGGAATGACCTTCGAATACCAGGAAGTTCCGGGCGACATGCTGGAACAGTGTCGGGAGCTGCGGGAGAGCCTGGTGGAAGCCGCCGCCGAGGCCAATGAAGAATTGATGAACAAGTACCTCGAGGGCGAGGAGTTGACGGAAGCCGAGATCAAGGCGGGGATTCGCGCCCGTACCCTGGCCAGCGAGATCGTGCCGGTGCTGGGGGGCTCCGCCTTCAAGAACAAGGGGGTGCAGGCGGTGCTCGACGCGGTGATCGAGTACCTGCCGTCTCCCACCGAGGTCAAGGCCATCGAGGGCACCCTGGATGACGGTGAGACCATTGCCAGCCGCGAAGCGGATGACAATGCGCCCTTCGCAGCCCTGGCCTTCAAGATCGCCACCGATCCATTTGTCGGTACCCTGACCTTTATCCGCGTCTATTCCGGCAAGCTGGAGAGCGGCACCGGTGTGCTCAACTCGGTGAAGGGCAAGAAGGAGCGCATCGGCCGCATGGTGCAGATGCACGCCAACAATCGCGAGGAAATCAAGGAAGTGCTGGCGGGGGACATCGCCGCCGCCATCGGCCTCAAGGACACCACCACCGGCGATACCCTGTGTGATCCGGGCAATGCCATTGTCCTGGAGCGCATGGAGTTCCCGGAACCGGTGATTTCCGTGGCGGTGGAGCCGCGCTCCCAGGCGGACCAGGAAAAGATGGGGGTGGCGCTGAGCAAGCTCGCCATGGAGGACCCTTCATTCCGGGTGCGCACCGACGAGGAAACCGGCCAGACCATCATTTCCGGCATGGGTGAGCTACACCTGGATATCATCGTCGATCGCATGCGCCGCGAGTTCAATGTGGAGGCCAATATCGGCAAACCCCAGGTGGCCTACCGGGAGCGTATCCGCAATACCTGCGAGGTGGAGGGCAAGTTTGTCCGCCAGTCTGGTGGCCGCGGCCAGTACGGCCATGTGTGGATCCGTTTCGAGCCCGCCGAGGACGAGGGCGCCGAGGGGCTGGAGTTCGCCAACGAGTTGGTGGGTGGCGTGGTGCCCAAGGAGTATGTGCCGGCCATCGAGAAGGGTATTGCCGAGCAGATGCGCAACGGGGTGCTGGCTGGCTACCCCCTGCTGGGCCTCAAGGCCACCGTGTACGATGGCTCCTACCACGATGTGGACTCCAACGAAATGGCGTTCAAGATCGCTGCCTCCATGGCCACCAAGAAGCTGGCTCAGGTTGGCGGCGCCGTGCTGCTGGAGCCGGTGATGAAAATCGAGGTTGTCACCCCCGAGGAAAACATGGGGGACGTGGTGGGCGACCTCAACCGCCGCCGCGGTGTCATTCTCGGCATGGACGAGAGCGTGTCCGGCAAGGTGATCAATGCCGAAGTGCCCCTGGCGGAAATGTTCGGTTACGCCACCGACCTGCGTTCCGCCACCCAGGGCCGAGCCACCTTCACCATGGAGTTCAGCCGTTATGTGGAGGCGCCCAATAACATCGCCCAGGAGATCATTGGCAAGAATGGCTGAAGGGTAGTTATCAGTTATCAGTTATCAGTTTTCAGTTGTCAGTTGTCAGTTGTCAGTTGTCAGTTGGCAGTTGGCAGTTGGCAGTTATCAGTTTGAGATGTTGTTTCCCGCCACGGTGAGTGAGTAGGGGGCGTTTCAGGCTGGCGCCAACAAAAAGGCCCGGTGATGGGAGTCACCGGGCCTTTTTGCCTGCCGCCGGTTGTTACTTCTTGGCGGCTTCCTTGCGGGCCTTGGCGGCGGCGATGACCTCCTCGGCGACATTGGCGGGACAGGGCAGGTAGTGGGAGAACTCCATGGAGAACTGTCCGCGGCCCGAGGTCATGGTGCGCAGGGTGCCGATATAACCGAACATCTCGGCGAGGGGAACATCGGCCTTGATACGGATGCCCGTGGTGCCTGGTTCCTGATCCTTGATCATTCCGCGACGGCGGTTGAGGTCGCCGATGACATCGCCCACATGGTCATCCGGGGTGAAGACATCCACCTTCATGATGGGCTCCAGCAGTTGAGGCCCCGCCTTGGGCATGCTCTGGCGGAAAGCCCCCTTGGCGGCAATTTCAAAGGCGATGGCGGAGGAGTCAACGGCGTGGAATCCACCGTCGTACAACTCGATCTCAACATCCAATACCGGGTATCCGGCAAGAGGGCCTTCAGCCATCATGCCCTTGAAGCCCTTCTCGATGGCGGGGAAGAATTCCTTCGGAACATTGCCCCCGACAACGACGGACTTGAATACAAAGCCGGTGCCGGGCTCGCCGGGACGAATGCGGTAGTCGATCTTGCCGAACTGACCGGAACCGCCGGATTGTTTCTTGTGGGTGTAGGAGTCTTCGATGGCCTTGGTGATGGTCTCGCGATAGGCTACCTGTGGCTTGCCCACGATCATCTCCACGCCATAGGTGCGCTTGAGAATATCCACCTTGATATCCAGGTGCAGCTCGCCCATGCCCTTGAGGATGGTTTCACCGGAATCCTCGTCGGTCTCAACCTGAAAAGTCGGGTCCTCGGCGACCATCTTGCCAATGGCAACACCCATTTTTTCAGCACCGGCCTTGTCCTTGGGAGCCACGGCGATGGAGATCACCGGCTCGGGGAAAATCATCGGTTCCAGTGTGCAGGGGTGATCGGGGTGGCAGAGGGTGTGGCCTGTCTTGACATTCTTCATGCCGATGATGGCGATGATGTCGCCAGCCTGGGCGGTGGTCAGCTCGTTGCGCTCATTGGCGTGCATTTCCACCATGCGGCCGATGCGCTCGGTCTTGCCAGTGGCGGAGTTGAGCACGGTCATGCCCTTCTCGATCATGCCGGAGTAAACGCGGACGAAGGTCAGGGCGCCAAAGCGGTCATCCATGATCTTGAACGCCAGGGCACGCAGCGGCTCGTCAACGGCAACTTTGGCGAATTCGCCGGTTTCGTTGCCCTCTTCATCAGTGAGCGGCTGCGGATCGACTTCGGTGGGGCTGGGCAGATAGTCGACAACGGCGTCAAGCACCAGTTGCATGCCCTTGTTCTTGAAGGCGGAGCCGCAAAAGGTGGGGAAGAAGTCCAGCTTGATGGTGCCCTTGCGGATGCAGCGCTTCAGGTCGTCGACGGAAATTTCCTCGCCTTCCATGTAGGCCATCATCAGGTCGTCATCCTGCTCGACGGCGGTTTCCACCAGTTGCTGGTGGTAGAGCTCCACATCGTCGGTCATGTCGGCGGGCGGATCGGTGATGGTGTATTTCTCCGGGTCGCCGGATTCATCCCATACATAGGCCTGCTTGGTGAGTACATCGACGACGCCGACGAAGGTATCCTCGCGACCGATGGGCAGGGTCATCACCAGGGGGTTGGCGCCCAGTACCTTCTTGACCTGTTCGACGACGCGGAAGAAGTCAGCGCCGATGCGGTCCAGCTTGTTGACGAAAATGAGGCGGGCGACCTCCGAGTCGTTGGCGTAGCGCCAGTTGGTTTCGGACTGAGGCTCGACGCCACCGGAGCCACAGAAGACACCGATGCCGCCGTCGAGCACCTTGAGGGAGCGGTACACCTCGACGGTGAAGTCCACGTGGCCAGGGGTATCGATGACATTGAAGCGGTGCCCCTTCCAGAAACAGGTGGTGGCGGCCGACTGGATGGTGATGCCGCGCTCGGCTTCCTGCTCCATGAAGTCCATGGTGGATTCGCCCTCGTGGACTTCGCCCAGCCTGTGGATCTTGCCAGTGAGCTTGAGGATGCGTTCGGTGGTGGTGGTTTTACCTGCGTCGACATGGGCGAAAATGCCGATGTTTCGGTAGAGAGAAAGGTCGGTCATGGGGGTTGCTCTGATCTGTGGTGTGAATGCGCCGGCGATTATACGGAAATTTCACTGGAATTTTAAAAAATTACGATGAATAACCCGGTTACTGGGTGAAATGGGTCGAATTGAGGCCGTCGAGTGTGCCAGGCATGGTGAAAACCGCTCCTTTCGTGGGGCTTGCGCCTTGCGTTGGCCAATGGCGAATGCCTCCGCAATGGGCCCGTGCGGGGCAGCTCTGGTCCGCTGGCGAAGATTTTTGCCATTTCACCCGTTGACACCACGGAAATGGCGACTAATATGGCAGCCCTTGAAAAAGGTGGCGACCGCCGGCTGGTCGCACACGGTGAGCTCCCGCTGGCTACTGCAAGCCAGTGATCCCCACAGGCCCAGACCCAGAGGTTAAGTAAAGTGGCAAAGGAAAAGTTTGAACGCAAGAAACCCCATGTGAACGTGGGCACGATTGGCCATGTTGACCATGGCAAGACGACCCTGACGGCGGCCCTGACGCGGGTGTGCGCGGAGACCTGGGGCGGCACGGCGGTGGCCTTCGACGGCATCGACAAGGCCCCCGAGGAGCGCGAGCGGGGTATCACCATTGCCACGGCCCATGTGGAATACGACTCCCCGAACCGCCACTACGCCCATGTGGACTGTCCTGGCCACGCCGACTATGTGAAGAACATGATCACTGGCGCGGCGCAGATGGACGGCGCCATTTTGGTGTGTTCCGCCGCCGACGGCCCGATGCCGCAGACCCGGGAGCACATTCTGCTGTCCCGCCAGGTGGGTGTGCCGTACATCGTGGTGTTCCTGAACAAGGCCGACATGGTGGACGACGCCGAGCTGCTGGAGCTGGTGGAGATGGAGGTTCGCGAGCTGCTGGACCAGTACGACTTCCCGGGTGACGACACGCCGATCGTGATTGGCTCGGCGCTGATGGCGCTGAATGGCGAGGACGACAATGGCATGGGCACCAGCGCGGTGAAGAAGCTGGTGGAGACCCTGGACGAGTACATTCCGGAGCCGGAGCGCGCCATTGACCAGCCATTCCTGATGCCGATCGAGGACGTGTTCTCGATCTCTGGTCGCGGCACCGTGGTGACCGGTCGTGTGGAGCGGGGCATCATCAAGGTGGGCGAGTCGATCGAGATCGTGGGTATCCGCGACACCCAGACCACCACCTGTACCGGTGTGGAGATGTTCCGCAAGATGCTGGACGAAGGTCGCGCTGGCGAGAACGTTGGGGTGTTGCTGCGTGGCACCAAGCGCGACGAGGTTGAGCGCGGCCAGGTGCTGTGCAAGCCGGGCACCATCAAGCCGCACACCAAGTTCGAGGCGGAGGTGTATGTGCTGTCGAAGGAGGAGGGTGGCCGTCA
>JBJHDJ010000021.1:0-15083 GCA_050486485.1 Porticoccaceae bacterium | reverse complement strand
CCCACGACACCATCCTGTGCTTCACCAACGCCGGCAAGGTGTACTGGCTCAAGGTCTACCAGATCCCGGTGGCCGGGCGCAATTCCCGGGGGCGGCCCATGGTCAACCTGTTGCCCCTCGACGAGGGTGAGCGGGTCACCTCCATCCTGCCGGTACGGGAGTACAGCGCCGATCACTACATCTTCATGGCCACCGCCAACGGCACTGTCAAGAAAACGCCCCTGGAGGCCTTTTCCCGCCCCCGCAGCGTCGGTCTTCGCGCCGTCGAGTTGGAGGAGGGCGATCACCTGGTGGGAACCGCCATCACCGATGGCAGGCGCGATGTGATGTTGTTCACCAGCGCCGGCAAGGCGGCCCGGTTCCGCGAGGCGGATGTGCGCGCCATGGGGCGCACGGCGCGCGGTGTGCGGGGCGTTCGCCTCGGCGGTGGACAGGAAGTCATTTCGCTGATCATTCCCGATACCGCCCACGATGTCCTGACGGTCAGTGAGAATGGTTATGGGAAGAGAACGCAACTAGATGATTTTCCGACAAAAGGCCGTGGCTCTCAGGGGGTCATTGCGATGCAGGCCAGCGATCGCAACGGGGCCTTGGTGGGCGCCCTGCTGGTGGCGGACCAGGACGAGATCATGCTGATCTCCGACCAGGGAACCCTGGTGCGTACCCGGGTAGCCGAGGTGCCTAGCCTGGGGCGCAATACCCAGGGTGTGCGGCTGATTCGCGTCCGCGCCGAGGAGAAGCTGGTGGGGGTGGCCCGTATCGAGGAGCCGGAGGACAACGGCCACAACGGGGCGGACGAAGCCGCTGGCGGTGATCAGGAGTAGATCCATGACCCAGATTTCCCTTGCCGAACTGCGGGACAGCATCGACGCCATCGATCGCCAGTTGCTGGAGCTGATCAGCGCCCGGGCGCGCCATGCCCAACAGGTGGCGGCGGTGAAAAGCGCCGAAGGGGCCGCGGATTTCTACCGCCCGGAACGGGAGGCCCAGGTGCTGCGGGGCATCATGGAGCGCAATCCCGGCCCCCTCGACAACGAGGAGGTGGCGCGCCTGTTTCGCGAAATCATGTCCGCCTGCCTGGCCTTGGAAAAGCCCGTGTCCGTGGCCTACCTGGGGCCGGAGGGCACCTTCACCCAGGAGGCGGCCCTCAAGCACTTCGGCCACTCCGCCATCACCGAGCCCATGGCGGCCATCGACGAGGTGTTCCGCGAGGTGACCGCCGGCGCGGTGAGCTATGGCGTGGTGCCGGTGGAAAACTCCACGGAGGGGGTGGTCAACCATACCCTGGACAGCTTCATCGAATCCTCCCTGAAAATCTGTGGCGAGGTGGAGTTGCGCATCCATCACAATTTCCTGATCGGGCCGAGCACGGATCCGGCGCGCATCACCCGGGTCTATTCCCACCCCCAGTCCCTGGCCCAGTGCCGCAAGTGGCTGGACGCCCACTACCCGAGAATCGAGCGGGTGCCGGTGAGCAGCAACGCCGAGGCCGCCAAGATGGTCCGTGGCGAGTGGAACTCGGCGGCCATCGCCGGCGACATGGCGGTGAAGCTCTATGGTCTCACCAAGCTGCGGGAGAAGATCGAGGACCGCCCCGACAACTCCACCCGCTTCCTGGTGATCGGGCGCGATCTGGTACCCCCCAGCGGCGACGACAAGACCTCCATCATCGTCGCCGTCAAGAACGAGCCGGGCGCCCTGTACAACTTGCTTGAGCCACTGCGCACCTACAATGTCGACATGACGCGCCTGGAGACCCGGCCCTCCGCCGCCGGCAAGTGGACCTATCTGTTCTTCATCGATTTCAAGGGCCACTGCCAGGACGCCAATATCGTCGCCGCCCTCGAGGCTCTCAAGCCCCGTGTTTCCGATCTGAAGCTGCTGGGCTCCTATCCCAGGGCTGTGCTGTAACAAGGCATGGGACGCTCCACATCCACCGACACTGGGCCTGTCGCCGGACGCCTGCTGGTGTACGGCCTTGGCCTGATCGGCGGCAGCCTCGCCAAGGCGGCGCGGTTGCGCGGCCTGTGCGGCGAGGTGATCGGCGTTTCCCGCCGGGAAAGCACCCTGGAACGCGCCCTGGAGATGGAGGTGGTGGACCGGGTATTCAGCGACCCCCGGGCGGCGCTGCGCCAGTTGCAGGCCGGGGACCTGGTGGTGATCTGCGTGCCGACTCTCAGCGTGCGCGCCACCCTGGAGGAGCTGAGGGACTGTCTCGACCCAGCGGTGACCATCACCGATGCCGCCAGCGTCAAGGGAGCGGTGGTGGATGCCGCCATCGAGGTGTACGGTGCCTGTCCTCCCCAGTTGGTGCCGGGCCATCCCATAGCCGGCTCCGAGAAGAGCGGCGTGGAGGCGACCAACCCGGAGCTGTATGTGGATCACCGGGTGATCCTGACCCCGGAACCGCAAACCGGCGAGCACCACCTGGCGGTAGTGCGCCGTCTGTGGGAGGGGGTGGGGGCCGTGGTGTCCCTGATGTCCCGTAGCGAGCACGACGAGGTGTTGGCGGCCACCAGTCATGTCCCCCATGTGCTGGCCTACGCCCTGGTGGACACCCTGGCGCGCATGGAGGAGAACCGCGAGATTTTCCGCTACGCGGCGGGAGGCTTTCGCGATTTCACCCGCATCGCCGGCAGCGATCCGGTGATGTGGCATGACATCTGTCTGTCCAACAGGGACGCTATCCTCGCCGTGCTGGACCGTCTCACCGGCAGCTTTGGCGAACTGCGTGGCGCCATTGCCAGCGGCGACAGCGACTTCATCATGGGTGTCTTCACCCGCGCCCGCGAGGCGCGCACCCACTTCACCAAAATGCTGGAAAAAAAGGCCTATCTGGAACCCATGAGCGACGCATCCCTTGTCTACCGTACCCGTCGGGCGACCGCGGCCCTCTCCGGTCGCATCCGCGTGCCAGGGGACAAATCCATGTCCCACCGCGCCATCATGCTCGGCTCGTTGGCCACGGGGGTGACCCGGGTGACAGGTTTCCTCGAGGGCGAGGACGCCCTCGCCACCCTGCAGGCGTTCCGCGACATGGGGGTGGTGATCGAGGGGCCGAACCGCGGCGAGGTGACCATCCACGGTGTCGGCCTGCACGGGCTCAAGCCCCCGCCTGGCCCCCTCTACCTGGGTAACTCCGGCACCTCCATGCGACTGCTTGCCGGCCTGTTGGCGGGCCAGGCATTCGATGTGGTGATGACTGGCGACGACTCCCTGTCCAAGCGGCCCATGAAGCGGGTGGCGGATCCCCTGGCCCTGATGGGGGCCGTGATCGAAACCGGGGAGGGCGGTCGCCCTCCCTTGACGGTGCGCGGAGGGCATCCGCTGAAGGGCATCGACTATGTGCTGCCCATGGCCAGCGCCCAGGTCAAGTCCGCCCTGCTGCTGGCGGGCCTCTATGCCGAGGGAGAAACGGTGGTCACCGAGCCGGCCCCAACCCGCGATCACACGGAGCGAATGCTGGCGGGCTTTGGCTATGCCGTCAGCCGCGACGGCGCCACCGCGCGGCTGCGGGGCGGCGGTGGGTTGAGCGCCTGCGATATCGATGTGCCGGCGGATATTTCCTCGGCGGCCTTCTTCATGGTGGCCGCCTCCATCGTGCCGGGTTCGGATCTGCTCCTCGAGCATGTGGGCATCAATCCCACCCGCCTGGGTGTCGTCAACATTCTGCGCTTGATGGGCGGCGACATCACCCTGGAAAACCAGCGGCAGGTGGGGGGCGAGCCGGTGGCGGACATCCGCGTGCGCCATGCCCCGCTCAAGGGCGTGGCCATTCCCGAGGACCAGGTGCCCCTTGCCATCGATGAATTTCCCGTGCTGTTCATTGCCGCCGCCAGCGCCCAGGGCACCACCCTGCTCACTGGCGCCGAGGAACTCCGCGTAAAGGAGAGCGACCGCATCCAGGCCATGGCGGACGGCTTGGTCACCCTGGGGGTGAGGGCGGAGCCCCGTGCCGATGGCATTGAAATCACCGGTGGCCCCCTGGGGGGAGGGATGATCGAAAGCCATCACGATCATCGCATCGCCATGGCCTTTGCCGTGGCGGGCCTGATGGCCGAGGGTGAAATCACCATCAGGGACTGCCAGAATGTCGCCACCTCCTTCCCCGGATTCGTGAACCTGGCGCGGCGCGTCGGGTTCCACCTGTCGGAGACTCAGCCATGAGGGAAGCTCCAGTGACCGTCATCGCCATCGACGGCCCCAGCGGTTCCGGCAAGGGCACCATCTGCCAACTGCTGGCGGCGCGGCTCGGCTATCACTACCTGGACAGTGGCGCCCTCTACCGCCTGCTCGCCCTGGCCGCCAAGCACCACAAGGTCGCCCTGGATCAAGTGGAGGATCTGGCGGTGCTGGCGGCCCATATGGATATCAGCTTCCGCATGAACGCCGAGGGAGGACATCCCGAGGTGATTCTCGAGGGAGAGGATGTCACCAGCCAGATTCGCGGCGAGGACATCAGCGCCGGTTCGTCCAAGGTGGCGGCCATCCCCCAGGTGCGCGGCGCCCTGCTGGAGCGGCAGCGAGCCTTTGCCCGCCCCCCTGGCCTGGTGGCCGATGGTCGCGATATGGGTACCGTGGTGTTCCCCGACGCGGCCGTCAAGATCTTCCTCACCGCCAGCCCCGAAGAAAGGGCGCGTCGTCGTCATAACCAGTTGATGGATAAGGGGGAAAGTGTTAGCCTTGCCGCCCTTGTGGAAAATGTCCGCGCCCGGGACGAGCGGGACATGACCCGCGGGGTATCGCCACTGGTGCCTGCCCCGGATGCCATCCAGATCGACACCACGGGCAAGAGCATTCAGGAAGTACTTGAAATGGTAATGAAAATTACCAGGGGAGCCCAAGGGTTGGCGGTCCAGTCCTGAGGGTGACCTCTGGTTTTTTGGCTTTTTTATCCCGGATCGGGGCGCGCGACAGCCAGATTGGCGCGCCGCGGTCACATTGCAACAGACCCACGCTTCTGGCGGCGTGGTTGAGCCCCAGGCTCATCACCATAGGTATTCATTAATGAGCGAAAGCTTTGCTGAACTTTTCGAACAAAGCCTGAAAACCGTCGAAATGGCGCCCGGCGCCATCGTCACCGGCGTGGTGATCGATATCGACAAGGATTGGGTCACCGTGCACGCGGGCCTCAAGTCCGAGGGCGTGATTCCCGTCAACCAGTTCCTCGACGACAACGGCGAATGCACTTTGCAGATCGGCGACGAAGTACAGGTTGCCCTGGAAACCGTGGAAGACGGTTTCGGCGCCACTCGCCTGTCCCGTGAAAAGGCCCGTCGCGCCGAGTCCTGGGGTGAACTGGAAAAAGCCTTCAATGCCGACGAAGTGGTCACCGGCATGATCAGCGGCAAGGTCAAGGGCGGTTTCACTGTCGATATCGGTGGTCTCAGGGCGTT
This sequence comes from Porticoccaceae bacterium, assembly GCA_050486485.1. Taxonomy (GTDB): domain Bacteria; phylum Pseudomonadota; class Gammaproteobacteria; order Pseudomonadales; family Porticoccaceae; genus NAT127. The sequence goes on along the minus strand of JBJHDJ010000021.1, from coordinate 9,687 downwards.
CCTGCCCGGCTCCCTGGTGGATGTGCGCCCCATGCGCGAGACCACCCACCTGGAGGACAAGCCCCTCGAATTCAAGGTCATCAAACTCGACCAGAAGCGCAACAATGTGGTGGTTTCCCGCCGCGCCGTCATGGAGGCGGTCAACTCCGCCGAGCGCGAGGAACTGCTGGCCAACCTCGAGGAAGGTTCGGTGCTCAAGGGCATCGTCAAGAACCTCACCGACTACGGCGCCTTCGTCGACCTCGGTGGCATCGACGGCCTGCTGCATATCACCGACATGTCCTGGAAGCGCATCAAGCACCCCAGCGAGATCGTCAATGTCGGAGACGAAATCGAGGTCAAGGTGCTCAAGTTCGACCGCGAGCGCAACCGTGTTTCCCTGGGCCTCAAGCAAATGGGCGAGGATCCCTGGGTGGACATCAAGGCCCGCTACCCTGAGGGTATCAAGGTGCGCGCCCGGGTCACCAACCTCACCGACTACGGTTGCTTCGCCGAGCTGGAGGATGGCGTCGAGGGTCTGGTCCATGTGTCCGAAATGGATTGGACCAACAAGAACATCCATCCCTCCAAGGTGGTTCAGTTGGGCGACGAGGTGGATGTCATGGTGCTCGACATCGACGAGGAGCGGCGCCGTATCTCCCTGGGCATCAAGCAGTGTCACAGCAACCCCTGGGACGACTTCGCCGCCAACTACAGCAAGGGCGACCGCATCAGCGGCAACATCAAATCGATCACCGATTTCGGCATTTTCATCGGCCTGGAAGGCGGTATCGACGGCCTGGTGCACCTCTCCGATCTGTCCTGGAACGAAAATGGCGAGGATGTGGTGCGCAACTTCAAGAAGGGTGACGAGTTGGAAACCGTCATCCTCGCCATCGATCCCGAGCGCGAGCGTATCTCACTGGGTGTCAAGCAATTGGCCGACGACCCGTTCTCGGCCTACGTGGCCCAGAATGACAAGGGCGCCATCGTTACCGGCACCGTCAAGGAAGTCGATGCCAAGGGCGCGGTGATTACCCTGGACGGCGATCTGGAGGGCTATCTGAAGGCCTCCGAACTGTCCCGGGATCGCGTCGAGGATGCCCGCAATGTTATCAATGTCGGTGACAGCATCGAAGTCAAGGTCATCAATGTCGATCGCAAGAACCGTCAGATCGGTCTCTCGGTGAAGGCCAAGGACATCGAGGACGAAAAGGCCGCGGTGCGTGATCTGCGCAAGCAGGAAGCAGAAACCGTGGTGCCCACCACCATCGGCGACCTGATCAAGGCCCAGATGGAAGGCCGTGACAAGTAAGAGAGTGCCGGGCGGCCCATGCCGCCCGGCATCCTTCTTTGACAGTGGAAGAGCCATGACCAAGTCGGAACTGATCGAAAAAATCGCCGCCCTCCAGGAACAGTTGCCCCCCAAGGATGTGGAACTGGCGGTGAAGATGATTCTGGAGAAAATGACCCAGGCCCTGGTGCACAACCAGCGGATCGAGGTTCGCGGCTTCGGTAGTTTCTGCCTGCACTTTCGCGCCCCGCGCACCGGCCGCAACCCCAAAACCGGCGAGAAGGTGGAACTGACAGGAAAATATGTTCCCTACTTCAAGCCAGGCAAGGAGTTGCGGGAGCGGGTCAACGAATCCGCCCAGCGCTGAGGCGTGCATGGATGGCTCCACAAGCAGGGACTTCCCTGCTTTTTTTTGCCCCGCGATTGTCATTTGTGCAGGGTGTGCGATGACTGCTAGGCTTCGTCGGGGACAGCGGTGGAATCATGACCGGGCACCCGACCGGAAACGGGCCATCACGCGCCCCGGATTTCGGACCATGCCCGCATAGCAGGTGGAGGAGGCGCTCGTGAAGAAGATACTTGCCGTTGCCGTGCTGTTGCTGTTTGTCTTTGTCGGACTGTGGACCGCCCAGGACAATACCGCCACCGTTGTCGTCGCCCTGTTGGGCTTTCCTGTCACCGGGTGGTCCATCGGACTGTGGTTGGTGGTGGCCTTCGGCGCCGGGGTGGTGGTCACCCTGTTGGCCACCTTGCCACTGGCCTGGCGTGCCGCGGCACTGCGTCGCAAGCTCGCCGCCCTCGACGGGCACCGGCAGCCCCCCGGTTGAGTCCACCCTCCCCCTGTGCCACAACCGTGACGAGATACTCGATGATCAACCCCGCCGATAGAATCATCATCGCCCTGGATTTTTCCCGGCGCCGCGACGCCGAGGCCCTGGTGGAACGGCTTGACCCGAGCCTGTGCAAGCTGAAGGTGGGCAAGGAACTGTTCACCCGGGAGGGGCCGGAACTGGTGCGCCACTGGGTGACGCTTGGCTACCAGGTGTTCCTCGATCTGAAGTTTCACGACATACCCAATACCACGGCGCGGGCAGTTGCCGCCGCCGCCGATCTCGGCGTGTGGATGGTGAATGTCCATGCCGCCGGTGGCAGGCGCATGATGGCGGCGGCGGCCGGTCAGTTGCGCGGCCAGGGCAGCGATACCTTGCTGACGGCGGTGACGGTGTTGACCAGCATGGACGGTGAGGATCTGCGGGAAACCGGCATCCTTGCCAGCCCGGAGGAGCAGGTGGCGAGATTGGCGACCCTGGCCCAGGACAGCGGGGTGGATGGCGTGGTGTGCTCCGCCCGCGAGGCGGCGCTGCTGGAAGCCCGTCTCGGACCGGAATTCCTCAAGGTTACCCCCGGCATCCGCCCGGTAAACGCCGGCAGCGACGATCAGAAACGCACCATGACACCGGCCCAGGCGCTGGCCGGCGGCAGTACTCACCTGGTGATTGGTCGCCCCGTTACCCGGGCGGCGAGTCCTCGGGACGCACTGCTTGCGATTATCGAGGAAATCGGTAAACATTGTGACGTGGGCGAGGACAGCCCACGATAATCATCACTTGAGTGCCAAGGCACAAGGAGCATGTTATGAAAGCGCTGTTATTTCCCCTCAAAACCCTCTGTCTACTCGTCGTTGCCCTGACCTTGTCAGGGGCTCCCCTGGGGGCCCTCGCCCAGCAGGCCGCCCCTGGGGCGAACCCTTCCAGCGAGGCGGTGCAGGCCGCGGTGGTCAATATCAATACCGCGAGCGCCAGCGAAATCGCCGCCGCCCTGAGCGGTGTTGGGCCCGCCAAGGCCGAGGCCATCGTGGCCTGGCGGGAGGCCAATGGCGCCTTTACCAGTGTCGAGCAATTGCTGGAAGTCAAGGGAATCGGACGCGCCACCCTCGACAGAAATGCGGGGAAAATCCAGTTGTAATACACTCCCAGGTTGGCGCGGTGCGACGCTCAGGCTGCGCACCGCGCTTTTTCGCCAACTGTCATGATGGCCGATGGCCTGTTACATTTCATCGAATAATTACCAGTCGCGCTTGCAAGCGTCATTGCCCGGGTCGATAATCCACGGGAGCTGACAGGACGCTGCCAGGAGTGGGCAGGGCCCGGTGAGCCGTGGGATGGCCGCGCCGATGGTTGCTGGAGTTGATCGTCAGCGGGCCTGACGGGACATTTCATGACAGGGTCGTTGCTCCTGCGTCACCGACTCCCGGTCCCTGTGGTTTGGCTGCATGAATTTCGCGTTGGTGGTCCATGGGGAGGCTCAACATCCCCGGTGGCCCACGAGACCCACCAGGTCCGCCGAACAGGGTGTTTTCGCTATGGACAACAAGGCGGCAGCGACGCTGGCTGAGGGTGCGGTAGCCCGGGAAATGGGCGATTTGCTGGTCGATTATCTGCTGGAACTCGGCGTCGACCATGTCTTTGGAATCCCCGGCGGCGCCATCGAACCCTTCGTCGATGCCCTGGCGCGCCGCGGTTCCCCGCGTTGCGTGATCACCCGCCACGAAACCGGATCCGCCTTCATGGCCGAGGGCTATTACGCCGCCACTGGCAAATTGGGAGTGTGCTTCGCCACCACGGGTCCCGGTGTCACCAACCTGGTCACCGGGGTGGCCTATGCCTACGCCAACTACTGCCCCATGCTGATCATCAGCGCCCAGACCGCCTTGCCGAACCTGGGTCGTGGAGCCTTTCAGGAATCCTCCTGCACCGGCATCAATGTCCTCGCCATGCTGGAGCCCATCACCCGCTACAACTCCCTGGTTTCCCATCCTGATCAGTTGGCGCCCAAGCTCGCCGCGGCCGCCATGCGCGCCCACCATCACCCACGGGGACCGGTCCACTTGAGCTTGCCCATTGATGTCCTGCGGGTCCGGGGGCAGGGTCCCCGTTCCCTCGGTCTCTCCGCGGCGGCTGTCAGGGAGCGGGAAGTGATCGACGAAAAGGCCCTGGACAGGTTTCGCAACCTGCTGGCGGTGAGCCGCTGCCCGGTGTTCGTGCTCGGCAGTGGCGCCGCCGAGGGTATCGATTCCATCCTGAACATCGCCGAGACCCTCAACATTCCCCTGGTGGCCACTCCCGAGGGATGTGGTCTGGTGGACGCCGGCCACCGCCTCTACCGGGGGGTGATCGGATTCGCCGGTCACCGTAGCGCCGTCGAGGCCCTGACGGATCAACGGGTGGACCTGGTGGTGGTCATCGGCTCCGCCCTCAGTGAATGGTTGAGCAACGGCTGGGACGAGGCGACCCTGCTCAACGAGCGGCTGGTGCATGTGGACTGCAATCCCGACCATCTTCAGGGCAGCCCCATGGCGCGGCTCCAGGTGTTTGGCTCCATAGGGCGCATCTTCGAGCGGCTGTCCGGGTTGCTGGACAATTTCCGCCCCCAGGTGCATGCCGTGGTGGGCGCCACCAGGGGCGGCCGCCCTCGCAAGGGGGCCTTCGCCGTCGACGACCCCGCCGCGACCCGCTCGGACCGACAGCCGCTGCTTCCCCAGCGCTTGATGACCCTGTTGCCGGAGGTATTTCCCGCCGGCACCCACTTCGTGGCGGATACCGGCAACAGTTTTGCGTGGGCGATTCACTACCTTCATCCACGGCGGCCCCGCGACACCGGCAGCCTGCTGCGGGTGTGCCCCGAGTTTGCCCCCATGGGCTGGGCCATCGGCAGCGCGCTGGGGCTGTCCTTCGCCCATCCCGACAGGGCGGTGGTGTGCATTACCGGCGACGGCAGCTTCCTGATGTCGGGCCAGGAAATCACCGTCGCCCTGGAACACTGCCTGCCGGTTTTTTTTGTGATCCTCAACGACGGCGCCTACGGCATGGTGAAGCACGGCCAGCGCCAGACCGGCGCCGAGGCCTTTGGCTACGGCTTGCCGATCGTGGATTACGCCGCCATGGCCAGGGCCATGGGCATACGGGGGGAGACGATTCGTTGCAGCCAGGATCTGCTGGCCCTGGATATGGCGGCCCTCGCCGCCGAGCGGCAACCGGTGCTGCTCGATGTCCTCGTCGACGGCGAGGCGGGCCCGCCCATGAGCCTGAGGGCCAGAACCCTCAAGGGGCCGGGCCGATGAGAGCCGACAGCGACAAGCTCAAGACCCGCATCTGGGCGGAGGAACCCCAGCCCGACAACCCCTTTGCCGCCGCGCGCTGCTACCTGTCCGGCTATGATGTCCACGGTGAATTGGTGGGTGGCGTCGGCTGGGTTGAATACCTGTACCTGCTGTTTCACCTGGAATTGCCGGAGCCTCGCCAGGCACGCTTGCTGGAGCTCCTGGCCGTGGCCCTGGCCAACCCGGGCATACGGGACCTCGGCGTACGCGCCGCCATGAACGCCGGCGCCGGCGGGTCCACCCGCGCCTCGGCCCTGATGGCGGCGTTGGCGGTGGGGGCGGGAGGCCTGGGCGGGGGGCGCGAAATAGTCATCTGTCACCGCTACTGGCAACTGGCAGGGCGGGATCTGGACAGGTGGCGGGAGCTGATTCAAGGAGCGCCGCCGGACACTGACTCCCCTTGGCCGGCCTTGGAGCATGTGCCCGGATTCGATCCCCATGGCGTGTCATGCCCGCCTCCGGTGATGGAGACACTGCACAAGCTTGCCAGGGTGTGGGGCGAAGGCCATCTGCATTGGCTGGCGACCAATCGCGATGCCCTGGAGGCGGCGGTCGGCTACCCCCTGGCCATGTCTGGCGTCGCCGCCGCCGCGCTGGTGGATCTCGGTTTCGACGAGGGACAGGCGGAAATGCTCTACCTGCTGTTGCGCCTGCCCGGCGCCGCCGCCCATGCCCTGGAGCAGGAACAGCAAGGCTGGCGCGGCTATCCGTTTTTTACCACCGACCTGGCCCCCATGGACAGGGCGGAGTACCAGCGGCACAGGACCGAGTGGGAGCGCGATGAAGGGAAGTGAGCGACTTCGCCATTTTGTCGGGTTCTGGCCCACCGACAAGGGTGCCTGGTTTCCGGGCGAGACGGTGCGCTTCAGGGACAGGAACCTGTTCGCGGACTTGTCTGGTGAACCCTGGTTCACGCTGCTGCTGTACGGCATCTCCGGGCACATGCCGACGGCGGCGCAGCGCCAGATGGTGGAAACCATCTGGGCGGTCAGCGCCAGCTTTCCCGATCCCCGCTTGTGGAACAACCGTGTGGCGGCCCTGGCGGGTAGTGCCCGCAGCACCGGTTCGCTGGCGCTGGCCGCGGCCACCGGCGTCACCGAGGCCACCGTCTACGGCTCCGGGCCAGTGTACAGGTGCTGCCGATTTCTGGTGGATTTGCGTACCGCCCTGGAGAATGGGGGGTCACTGGAGCAACTGGTGCTCGAGCGCCTCGAGCGTGATAGGGTGCTGCCCGGTTTCGGCCGCCCCGTCACCTCCCGCGACGAGCGGGTCGGCCCCCTGCTTGGGGAAGCGCGCAAGCTGGGTTTTGGCGAGGGGTATTTCGTGCGCCTGGTGAAGGAAATAGAAACCTTGCTGGCGAGGCGGCGCTACCGGCTATACCCGAACATCGCCAGTTACTGCGCGGCGCTGTTTTCCGATCTCGGGTACAGTCCGCACCACAGCTACCTGCTGGCGGTGCTGGCGTTTTCGGCGGGCATGTTCCCCTGTTATGTGGATGCGCTGGAAAAACCCGAGGGGTGTCTGTTTCCCCTGGATTGTGAGAGCATTCTATACTCGGGACAGGGTAAACGGAGACTCGTGGATGACAACAAGAAGATTGTTGGCCCTGCTGTTGCTGATGCCGGGGGTGCTCCTGGCCCTTGACTCCGTGGAGAATGAGCTGCTGGGGATCTACGGCAGCGAGGAGTTCATCAGCATCGCCACCGGCTACAAGCAGCCCCTCTCCCGGGCTCCCGCGGTGGCAAGCATTTTTACCGCCGAGGATATCAGGCGCGCTGGCGCCACCGATCTGGATCACATCCTGGAGATGGTTCCCGGCCTCCATGTGTCTCGCAGTTACCAGGGTTACAACCCCATCTACGCGGTGCGGGGCATCTACTCCACCTTCAACCCCCAGTTATTGCTGCTGATCAACGGCATACCCCAGACCAATCTCTTTACCGGTGGCCGCAATTTCGTCTGGGGAGGCATGCCGGTGGAAGCCATCGAGCGGGTCGAGGTGATTCGCGGCCCGGGTTCGGCGGTCTACGGCGCCGACGCCTTCGCTGGCGTGGTCAACATCATCACCCGTAGCGCCGCCAGCTACACAGGGGTTGAGGCAGGGGTTCATTTCGGCAGCGACTCCACCCGCAATGGCCATCTGCTGTACGGTAACCGCTGGGGCGAGTCGGGACTGCTGGTGGCCCTGGAGTTGGGCGCCACCCGGGGGGACGACAGTCGCATCGCCAGCGACGCCCAGACGGTTCTCGATCAGCTCACTGGCACCAACGCCTCCCTGGCGCCGGGTAGCGTCAACCGCGTGCGGGAAAATGTCGACCTGCGGCTTGATTACCGTTTTCGGGATCTGGTGCTGCGCGCCGGTTACCAGGGTCGACGGGTAGGCACCGGGGCGGGGGTGGCACAGGCGCTGGACCCCTACGGCCGCTACAGCAGCGACCGCTGGAGCCTGGATGCCGGCTATACCATCGACGAGCTGTGGTGGGAGGATCTGTCCGTCAACCTGTCGGCGAGTTTTCTCGATGTCAGTCAAAATGTTGACCGCGACAGCATGCTGTTTCCCCCGGGCTCGACCGGCCCTTTTCTCGATGCCATGGGGCAGCCGTTGTTTCCTCCCTTTACCGACGGTGTCGTCGGCAACCCGGAGGTCTACGAACGGCACTTGCGTATCAACGGCAGTTTTCATTACCAGGGCATCGACCGCCACGATCTGAGCCTGGGCCTCGGCTACCACCACGGCGACCTGCACAGGGTCAGGGAGCAAAAGAACTTCTGCTCGGATGCCGCGAGCTGTGAATACATCTTGCCCCGCGGGGGTGTCGTGGAAGTCTCCGGGACACCCTTTGTCTTTCTCACCGAAGGCAGCCGCGACAATTACTATGTCTATATCCAGGATATCTTCCATGTGGCCAACGACTGGGAGCTGACCGCCGGCGTGCGCTACGATCACTTCTCGGATTTTGGCAGCACGCTCAATCCCCGGTTTTCCCTGGTGTGGGCGACTTCCCACCGACTGACCACCAAATTGCTCTACGGCGAGGCCTTCAGGGCGCCATCCTTCCAGGAAACCAGGGTCATCAACAACCCGGCGGCGCTGGGCAATCCGAATCTCAAGCCCGAGACCCTGCGCAGCCTGGAACTGGTTTTCGACCACCGTTATTTGCACAGTCTGGCCACTGTCTTCAACCTGTTCTATTACAAGTGGGAGGACATCATTCAATTCGTCCCCGATCCTGTCGCGGGCACCGCCACCGCCAGCAATGCCGGGCGCCAGGATGGCTACGGTTTCGAGCTGGAAACCCGCTGGGCCGCCCACCGCGACATCGACCTGCACGCCGGGTTGTCCTGGCAGCGGTCCGAGAACAAGCGCACCGGTCGTCGCGCCGCCAACACCCCGAGCACCCAGTTGCGCCTCCAGGGCAATTGGCGTGTGGGCGAGCTTTACGAGCTTCACGGTCAGTTGCGCTGGGTGGCCGATCGCGCCCGCGAATCGGGAGACCCCCGCGCCACCATTGACGATTACACCCTTGTCGACATTGGCATTCGCCGCCGCAACCTGTGGCAGGCCGTCGATATGAACATCATCGTCCGCAACCTGTTCAATGCCGACGCCAGGGAGCCATCTCCCAACGGCTTGCCGGTGCCACTGATTGCCGACGATTTGCCGCTACCCGGAAGACAGGTGTTTGCTGAATTTCGCTACCAGTTCTGAAAGGATTCTCAATGAAGGATTGCAGTGTGAAGGGACTTGGAGGACGAGCCGGCCATTGCGCGGGATGGCTGCTTGTCCTTCTCGTGCTGTGCCTGCCGCTGCATGCCGAAACTCCGGCGCCACAAGGCGTGGTGGTGATCTATCCCCAGGTCCGCGAGCCGTTCGCGGCCCTCTACCGGGATTACCTGGCGGGCATCCGCCAGGTGGTGCCATCGCCAAGGGAATACCGGATCAACGGCAACGAGATGGATCGATTGGCCGCGGATGTCGTCGACGCGCCCCCCGATGTGATGATCGTCCTCGGCAACAAGAGCGTGCGTACTGCCGCCAGCCTCGGCAGCGGGCGACCGCTGGTGGGCCTGGTGGCCAACGAGGATTATCGCCATGAGCTGTCCGGGGGTGTACTGCTCAAGCCATCAGCGGAGGTTTACCTGGATAATCTGCGGGCCATTCACGGTGGAGTTCGCCACATTTTCGTCGTTTACAACCCGGAAACACAGCAGGATCTGGTGGATGAGGCCGCAGTTCTCGCGAAGCGCCGAGGCA
>JBJHDJ010000020.1:0-16083 GCA_050486485.1 Porticoccaceae bacterium | reverse complement strand
ACTGTGGGTACTGCCGGGTTGCCCAGTTCAAGGCTCGATTGGCTGGTAATCGACCCGGATTGCACGATTTCGCTCGATGGCGAACTGGTCATGGAGCTGGCGCGGCTGCTCGCCCCCTCCATTGCCCGAGGTGTGCTGGCTGCCCAGGATGACCCCCTGCTCGACGTCTTGGGCAGCCTTGAGTCGGCTGGAGGCTATACGGTATTGAGCCTGGCCGATTCTGGAGAGAGTGGCCTGGAAAGCCTGCGGCGGGAGACGGTGAATATCGTCACGGAACATTTGCTGCGGGCAGTGTAGGGGCTGCTGACAAGCAGGATAGGTGGAGCGCGGCGACCCCCAGCCGATGTGCTTACAGGTTGGAACCGATGAATATCGCCATGGCCAGACCGTGCCAGCGGTGACTCAACCGCTGCGGGTGGCGTTGGCGGGTGGCAATGAAGCGCATCGCGGGTCTTGCTGGCGCATAAACTCCGCCAGCGTCATGGAGGGTACTGTGTCAAGATCCTGCTCGCCGCAAGGCAGGGCGAAGGTAAAGCCGTCCTCGGCCGGGGACACATAGTCGGCCATTGCCGAAATGACGGAAAATCCCTCGCAGGCATCAAAGGTGTGAGGCGTCCACGCCGGCCAGAGAATCAGGTGGCCTTCGGCCACCGGGCAGCGGACCATGACAGCATGGCCATTGGACAGAATCCTGCGTGTGTGGAAAATGGCACTGCCTCGGGTCACCAAAGCCATGCGCCCGGAATTGTGCTGATGGGGTATGCGATTAAGCTGGCTGAGGCGCCTGTGTCCCCGAATTCGCTCGGGGGGGGCGTGGATATGAATGGCGCCGGGCCTGCCCGGCACGCCCACCAGCCATTGACTGCGAAAGCCCAGATTTGGGGCGTCACTGGCATAGCCAGCCGATGTGTCCAATTCGGCTGTCGATTGACGCAGGTGCCGGGCGGCACCAGGGGCATGGATCAGAAAGGAGGACGCATGCCAGTGCTGGTTGACGACAGACTCGAATTCAGCGGTGGTGAGTTGTTGAGCCAACATGCGATCGAACAGGCCAATCACCCATGGGTCGGCCTCACTGAAATCCTGTAGGAGTCGATCGGTCATATGACAAACAGCAAGGTCTTGCCGCTGGCTTCCGGTTGTGGGTGGAGTGTAAAGGATCTGTTGCCCGACAGGCAAACACAGCCCCTGCGGCCAGACAGGGGCGGGTACACCCGCACCATGAGGGAAGATGCCGGCGCGGAGTCGTGCCTGCGACAACTTGAACAACAGGCCATGGGCGCCGCGGCCGGAGATGGTCGCCTTCATCTCGGCTGGGGCAGTTTCCGAAACCTGGATATCATGGCGATCAGAAGGTCAGCCTGGGGGTTGCTGTGCGACATCAATTTCCATCAGTTTCGTGTCTGGGACGCGGTGGAACAAGCGATCAGGGACGCCGTTGACGGGGAGGATTTTGTGGGGCGGGTGGTCGATGTGCTGCCCCGCGAACCCCGTCTACGGCAGTTTGGCGATTGTACGCGGGCCTGGTTGCTGGAGGATGCCAACCGCAAGGGCAGTTGGTTGTCGCACCGCCACCCCGAACGCTTCAATCATGTCAAGAAACTGTTTGCCGAGGGCAACATAGCCCGGCTTTGTCTCGATATGCGCGGGGAGGGTGATGGCAACGGCGGTGAAGCCTTTGCGGATCTTGCCCGGAAAATCTCCCTGGCAGGAAACGATTCACAGGTCTGGCTCGATACCCTTTATCTCTCCAATGTGCCCTGGATGCTGGCACAGCCTCGGGGGTTTTTCGGCGAGGCGCACAGCGATTTCCTTGGCGACCCCGCGCACGCCGTTATCCCCCTGGTGTTCACCAATCTGCGTCATGTGGCCGACCATGCCAGATGGATTGTCGCCGCCTGCCGGCTCGCCCCCTGCTCGACGGCGGAGAACCTTCAATGGCAGACCGAAGTCTTCGACCCCCGGGGGTTCGAAGCGTTCGCCAGCGATTTTATCCGCGAACATGCGGATGTTCCGGAATGAGACTTCCCCAAACCGTGCTGCAATCCGCGAACCTCACCAGCCGTCTCTCCTGGCAGGCATCGCAATCGCCGCTTTCCCCCGCTGTAATTGTGGGCAGCCGAACGATCGATTTCCGCACCCTGGATGTGCTGATATGGCGACTTGCGGCCAAACTACAGGGTGCGGGGGTTTGCCGGGGCCAGGTGATAGGTCTTGGGTTCTCGGGTCAGTTCTCCTTGCTGGTGGCGATGCTGGCGGTGGCTCGTATTGGCGCAACGGCCTATTCCCCTGATACACCGGAACTGCCGCAACCCCTGAGGCCAGGTGGCGAGGCAGCGATGTCGCTGCTGCTGACTGACAGGCCTGGTATTTCACTGCCATCCATTCCCGTGCTGCCAATATCCCTCAAGGGCTTGCTGGAAGCTGGTACAACCCCAGATTTTTCAGTCCTGGATGAGCACCCGCAATCACCCTGGCTGATCATCAGCAGCTCGGGTTCTACTGGAAAGCCCAAGCTGGTGGCCGTCGATCATCACACTTGCCTCGCGCGAATGCCTCTGTACAGTGACAGAATTCGACCTGCGTCCGGTGATGTCGTTGCTTCCCTGATCAATCTCGCGTTCCCCTCGGCAAAGAACCAGTGTCTCAATGCGCTGTTTTCCGGTGCGGCCTGGTGCTTCCCCGGGGCCGGGAACCACGGCCTGGCGAGAAGTATCGCCGACCACGGTATCTCGGTGCTTTATTGTGCATCGATGCACCTGGAGAGCCTGTGCCGGGAGCTTGGGGGGCGGGACAACGGTGATCTGGTGAGACTACGAGCCTTGGTTCCTGCCGGTTCAACTGTCAGCGAGGGATCGCGACGGCGTGTCACCCAGTTGATTGGGGATCGGCTGTTCGTTCGTTATGGCACGGTCGAAACCGGCCCTGTGTGTGATGCCGGGCCCGGGGATGTGTTGCGCGTTCCGGGAACGGTCGGCAGGCCACTGACAGGGGTGGTGGTCGAAGTTATCGATGCCGCTGGCAGGGCTCTCCCACCAGGCCGGATCGGGATGGTGCGTATTCGCAGCACGGGCATGGTATTCGAGTATGCCTTTGAGTCCGATGCCACTGAAACGAAATTTGTCGATGGCTGGTTCTACCCGGGTGATCTGGGACAGATGAGCGAGGATGGTCAGTTGGTCTACAGGGGCAGGGCTGACCATATGATGATCAAGGATGGCATCAATATCTACCCGGAAGAAATAGACGCTACACTGAATTCCATGCCGGGCATTAAGGATGCGGCCACGCTGCCTGTCGGCCATGCGGTTCATCAACATATTCCCGTGAGTGCAGTGGTGGTGGAAGGTTCCGTTCACATATCCCCCGAACGACTTCTCGAATATGCCAGGGCGCGGCTGGGGGCCCGATCGCCGGTTGCGGTGGTGAAGGTGGCGCGCATCCCACGCAATGAACAAGGGAAACTGATTCGGGCCGAGCTAGCAAGGATGATTGAGCATGAGCTGAAGCAGGCGCCGCCCCAGTGAGTCTGCAATTCGTCAGTGTTGCGAGCAGATGCTGGCGGACTGTCCGTTTGTTGGGTGGTGATGAGCGATACCCATCCAGGAATGGTGGCACGCAAGTAGCAGGCCCTTACGATGGTTTTAGCCATCTCATCTGGAGTCAGACCGCACACATGAAATTGATAAACAACAAGTGCCTATACGGTCGCGGCTGGGCAGGTGCTCCCACAGGTGGTGTCAAGATGAAGTCATACAAGGTTTATTGATGAAGTCGCTCAAACCAGGCCAGGATCACTTGCCATTCCGGCAGCCATTGCGAACTTTGGCCTTTGATTTGCCACCCGTTGGCTCGGTTGATGTGGACAGGCTGGATGGGATGTTGAAGCAGGTGTTCGCGGTCGAGGTGTGGGATTCCAACTTGCCGTCATGCGCTGATGAGTTGCGAGAGGAATTCAGGCTTTATACCTGGGTTTCAAGGGCCACTCTGCTGGCTAGGACGCTGTGGATTGCTTCAGGTGTCCCTGTGTTTGACAGGGGTCGCATTGTGAGCCTGGAACGCGCCACAGGTGGTCATGGACATCGGGTCGTATTGGCTGTTCCAAGTATCGAATTTGTGCCAGTCGAGCTGTATCGTTTTGTCTACCAGAGATCCATCGCCATTATTCGCAGCTTCATTGATGATCGAATTGCGAGTCTCGAGGTTGAGAATGTGCGCGATATGGTCAACGAGAAGATCGTCAGAACGGTGCGCACCCATCTACAGGCTGGCAAGTCCACGGTTCAGGTGCTGACCTGCGCCCATGCAATGGGTATTCCTTTTATCCACCTTGGGCGCGGTCTGTACCAGCTTGGCTGGGGGGCGCTATCCCGAAAGCTGGATCGCAGTTCAACGGATGGCGACAGGCTGATGGGCGCACGGCTGGTGACCGACAAGCTGGTGGCAACACAGGTGCTCCGCGCCGCTGGCCTGCCGGCCCCTGACAACTGCTTGAGCCAATCCGTCGAACAGGGGTTGGCCGCTATCGATACCCTAGGTAGGCCGGTGGTGGTAAAGCCGGTGGACGGTGAGCGGGGCGAAGGCATCACCCTGGGCGTCGAGGATGAAAGCGCGTTGCGGGTAGCCATCGCCACAGCAAAAAAGTTCTCGCCAAGCGGACGGGCATTGGTGGAACGAAACATTGCCGGTGTCTGTCACCGGGTGTTCATAGTCCGCGACCGCCTGCTCTATGCTGTAAAGAGGTGGCCGAAATCGGTGATGGGTGACGGCGCGCTCACCGTGGAGGGTCTGGTTCGGCGGGCTAACCAAGATGAGCTGTCATTGCCCCCATGGTTACGCTCGGAACCCTATCCCCTCGATGAACTGGCGGACAAAACACTCCTTGATGTAGGACTTGACCGCGCCAGTGTGCCCGAGGTGGGCCGACTGGTGCATCTGCGCCCAATTGAATCGACCCGGTGGGGAGGATTCGACGAAGAGGTGACAGCGAAAATTCACCCCGATAATGTGGCGTTGGCAATCCGCGCCGCTCAGCTTTTCGGGTTGGAAGTGGCGGGCGTGGATATCATCTGCGAGGATATCAGTGTTTCCTGGCGCCAGAGTCGCGCCGTGATCAATGAAGTGAATTATGCGCCCTTGTTGGGCGGCGGTGAGATCTCCCGCCGCTATGTACAGGAGTTTCTCTCCAGAGTGATGATGGGCGGTACAGGGAGAATCCCGGTTCATCTTGTCACAACCGACAGGGCCGATGTTGCTGTCGATGCTGGCTACATGGATCGTCTGATCGCGCAATACCCGGGCTGCCATATTACCAGCGCCACAAGAACCTTCGACGACGGGGGCTGCGAGATCCCAATGGCCATCGATGGACTAGCTGGTCGGTGCGTGGCCCTCCTCTTGAATGGAACTGTAGGAGGCATAGTCTTGCTTGCCGGGGCCGGCGATACATTCACGGCTGAGTTCCCCGTGGACCGATTCGAGGGCCAGGCCCTTCGTGATAAAACCCCTTGGTGATAAAGCCCCTCCGAGATAATGATCCCTTTGAACCTTTCTGCCTTGATCCTTCCATTGGTTCTTCACGGGGTGGGGCTTTGTCGGTTAAGTGCTGGATATCATGTGGCCGCTTCAGGCCTGCGATTGGGTAGGGTCGCGGTGCCAAGTGAGCTGGGTTGTTATCCAGTTGTCGATGGCGACGGCGGTTGCCTGTTGACTGGCTGGGTGGCTCTTTCCACACAACGTACAGGGATGGGTGGATACCCCTGCGCCTTCTTCGATTGTCTTCTGGTTGGCGCCGGAGTGACTGGTGTTCGGCGTTGTCGGCGAAACGCTGGTGTCGGAAATCTGGCTTAAAATGGCTTTTGCAGCGGCAAATTTTCCATCGTCATCGGTATGGGATGAGTCGTCTGCTATCAACAAGCCTATTCTGTCGATGTGGGCGCCCCTCGCCAGGATCAGTTGTGGGTCGAAAAACAGCAGCGCGGCAACGGCATTGGATTCCTGTAGAGCCATGCGGATGGTTTTAGGCGAGGGATCACGACTTGTGAACACCTTGTTGCCCTCGGTCCATAGATCATGAGGCGTGGCAACTGTCACATTTCCACCCATCGATTTGGATAGGGTTGCTGTCGTTTGCTGGATGAAGCACTCATTAATGGGGTAGCCGAGAAAGCCGATTGTGGGAATTCTTCCGCAAGGGGTTCCTGAAAACCATAAATCGAAGAGGGTATTCTCCTCATCAAATATGAAGCCCGGCGTCACATTGACCTCACAAATGGCTCCTCCCACCTGCAGGTGCGACTGAGTGATATCCACAGTGATGAAATCGATTCCGGCAACATCAATATTCAGTGCCCGCGCGGCCCTGATAGCCAGGATGGCATTGTCGGGGTGTACCGTTTCCGTGACGATTTCCATTGTGCCGCCGGTGGAGAGATTGCCCTGCATTCTCAAATAGACAGTGCTGTGTTGCTCCGGCACGCTGTCTTGCTGATAGCCCTGCATGGCGAGCACCGAATGGGATTCGCCATCCAGCGGTATCGGTTTCCAGCCTTTGGAGAGTCGTCCCTCGTTGGCTTGTTGAACCAGGTGCTTTACGGTACTGATGCCATCCCCGGTGATGTGCGCGGGAATTTGCTTGCGTGCCGAGAGGAATCTCCCGTCGATAACCATGAGTCTGTGGTGGTGGCCCTGGATGTGATCCTCGACGATGACCGGGCCATAGTGTCGGGCATTGGCGAAAGCACTGATGACTTCGTCCTCCGTGGTGAGATTGGGGAATACCCCCCGACCATAGTCCTGTGCGATCGGTTTGACGACAACATGTCCATCGAGAGCCCTGAATTCCTCGATTGCCGACTTTTCGTTGTGAACCAACCGTTGTCTCGGTACGGGAAGGCCAGCGGATTCGAGAACGGCGTTGCTTAGATGCTTGTTGGTGGACAGGCTGGTGGCGATATGACTCGTTTTGTCCGTGAAATGTTTCCATGTTCTGCGTGTGTAAATTCCCTGCCCGAAATCAAAAAACTGATCGGAATTGGCCGTGGAACTCCACGGGATGTGTCGGAAAACGGCTTCTCTAATGTAGCCTTCAACACCCATCTGCTTTTCGACGAATTTACTTTTGAAGTTTAAGAGGGTTTCGCTTGCGGAAGGCACTGTGCTGGATGATTCATGCGCATCACCCACGGCGATAAGGTTGATGGCGGTAGCGAGGCTCCCTTTGATTAGTGGCATCGTGAAGTATTCAAGAAACAACTTTTCCGCCATGTCACCCGGAGCTTTATTGCCCGTTGGCACTGTGCCAGCGTGGCGTCCGGGGTAGCCAGCCCAGCGCATCAGCTCAAGCGCTGTCATGGCGACCAGGCTGCCAAGGGATTTGTGGTTGTCGGTGAGTGGAAGAGGCGGTAATGTCACTGATCGCTCTGCCGTATGCTCGGGTGCGTGGTTCTTGAGCGCTTCAGCAATTCTCTCGGCATGGGAATGAATAGGGTGGTGGAGTTCCTCTTGGAACAGCAGATCGATGATTGCCACGGATGATGACGCGAATGGATTGGCGCCCCGCAGAATGCGGCGAATATGGTAGTTGGCGATCATGAGTACTCTCTGTTCGTGAAGAGCAATACCTGGAAGGATTGCTTGACCATTTGACAATTTGTCGACCTGGTTGTGAGGTCTAGCGGGTGTCTCGTATTGGCTATACCTTTAGCGCCCTGAGCTGTTCCATCAGGATTGACCGCATGCGCACTTCAGGTGATTGGCTTCGAGAAGTTGCTCGACGCCGTTCAGGCTCTGTTTGATCGGCATGCAATGTTTCTATCTGATGGAATGGATAGCCGGTGTGAAGCAACTCGGTAGTCTGTATCACGATAATCAGATGCTCCACATGGCGTCTTTTCAAGAGAGCGGTAATTCTGTTGAACAGCCCATCCTGTGCCAGTGATACAGGGCGTAAATGCTCGTCCAGGGTCAGCTCATGGGTGGTCAGGTGGACTTTGATATCCTGCTGACTCAGGGCGTGATGGTGTGACGGAGCCTCGCCGAGAGAGCCATCAAATACCATAAACACATCGATGGGAATGCAGGCGCCATGACTGAAATACCGATCCAGGGTTTTTGTCAGCGTGTGCCTGGGTTCGGTCCCTGTGGATTGCGCTACCTGCGGTGAATAGTTGACCTCATTGACGATGGCCTTGCTGGCGTGCCATGGGGTAGCAATATCGTCACAGATCATATCGACTCCGGCCGTAGTCAGCCGGAGTAGCTCCGCGGCCTGGATGGCGACCTGACTGTTGTCGGGGTGAATCTGTTCGGTCACATCCTCGATGGAACCACCCCATTCGACGCTTGAGAATGGCCTGAGAAATACCACTTCGTCCTTGCGTGGTATGTCGCTGAATGACAGCCCCTGGTGTTGTAGGCAGGCTGCCGCCAGTTGATCATTGGGGATCGGTTTAAGCCTTTTCCAGGGGGGCGCTTTATCCAATTCCCCATTGGCCTGATCAATGAGTACGGCAATGTCGTGTATTCCGTCGCCCTTGATATTCTTGGGAAGTCGCTTTACCACCCGAACTACTTCACCAGCCACCACATGAATGCGGTGGCAATGGCCAGGTACCTGTCGCTCGACAACTACGGAGCTGGATAGGGAGCCGGCTGCTTCAAAGGCAGTTTTCAGCGCAGTGGCGGAAGTGATATTTGTTGTCACCCCCTCGCCACGGTCGCGATTGACAGGTTTGACCACCAGGGGCCAGCCGAAGTTTTCAGCGGCCCTGAGGGCCTGTTGTCGGGTTTGGACGATGGTGTGTTCAGGGGCAGGAAGGCCTGCGTCGCGCAGGATGCTTGCGCAGATAACCTTGTCTTGCGATAGTGTGGCGCCCAGGGCGGAGTCCGTTTCGAAGGCGCCGTTGCGGAGCAATCTGGACTTGCTGCCCCAGCCCAGTTGGAAAACACCCTGGCCTATATGGCGGAAAGGTATATTGCGATGGTGGGCCTCTTCCAGCAGGGGAAGGATGGAAAGGCTTGTTTGAATCACTGGGCGGACCCTGGACAGAAACCCAGTTTCAATGTCGGTGTAAATACGCTGTGTGTCTGGTGCCTGGTGCTTGTCCTTGATCATCCGTGTAAGCAGTGTCGATGCCTGCCGGTTGGCCAAGTCTAGGATGGCGATGGGGAAGCCTTCCAGCCAGGGAACGATTGCCTTGATGTTCCAAATGCCACTGCCTCGTGTTTTTTCAGCCATGCCCATGATCCCGGCAGGTGAAAAGACCGGGACACCTGCTATTTGAAGAAGCTGGTTTGCGATAAAGAATGTCCTTTCCACCAGGAACCGGACATTAGCAGGCTGTTGTGCCACGCCAGGGGCAATCGCAAGGGTATGCAAGTGCGGATGGGTTCCAAAGATCTGTTGTATCCATGAATCGATGGTTGACTGCAATTTTTTTGATACCATCACGCCCCTGTCAGGTACCTGCCATGTCGCCTGGATTGCCAGTCCGGGTTGCGTCAGCCCCGGGAAACAGGCAGGCGCCTTTCTGTCAATATCGGTTATTTCCATGTCTTTCACACTGGCAGCAGGGTCAGCTTGCTCCGGAGTATCTCTGTGCTGGTACCCGCGGCACTGTTAGGAGTTCTTCTGTAGATTAACGCCCAGCTCAACACGGACCCTTCGAGCCCCTTGCTGGTTATATAGGGTTTGATCATCGTATCCAACACTTTGACGAAGCGATCCAAGTCCTTGCGAATACTGTCATGGGTCAAGGCATAGGATAACGCGTGATTGATAAGAAAAGCTTTGTCGCAAACCAGAGGAGTCTCGGTAATCACCTGGTCGCTCAACTCGAAACCGAGCCGAGCCAGTTTGGCCAGCCCGTGAAAGTCGCCCCGGATTTTGGCGTAGGATTCCCTTAACTTCCTGAAACGAGCAACCCAGGGCACGGCAGGGTTAAGGCCGCTGCCGCAGACCACCACGGCGCCATCTGGGTCGAGGCTTTTTTCTGCTATTATTCGAAGTCGTTCAATCGAAATATAGGCAATGGCCCGGCCAATGAAAATATGGTGGAAGGTGGCGCTAGCCAGTTCATTTGTAATCTGTGGTTGGTTGATATCTGCGCGGACAAAGTCGATCCTGGGGTGTGGTTCCGCCAGATCGATCATGCCCTGGGCACCATCGATGGCCTGGATGTAGCCCGCGTACGGCGATAGACCTTTCGCAAGTTCACCTGTACCGCAACACAAATCCAGGAGTCGGGATCGAGAATCGAGACCTAGTCTTCGGCTGGTTTCCGCGAAAAGCAGTGGCGCATAGCGGGTTCTGTAGCGGTAGTGGGCTGCTGATTTTGAGTGTGGGTCGACGATGGTCGACTGGTCGATGGTTTTATTGCTGTTCATAAGTTATCGGCCAAGTCTGTCTGACACCGACAGGAGGGTGCGGTTAAGCAGCAAAGGTGGTGTTGTACAGGTTGGAGGTGCTGTCATTTGGGCATTAGCTTGTTGGGCAAGCTACTCTGAGCCGGATTGAAGATCTCATGATGGCTTTTCCATTGAAGACTTGGGTTTGAGTATACTCCAGGGTAATGACAATGGTTGCCATGTCTCGGAGAACAGCGTGTGCTTCGCCCAATTTTTTGCCAAGGCATTCAACGAATGCGGGTCTTATAGTTCCGAGGGGCATTGGAAAGCATCACTTCAGGGTATTTGACACCATCGATCATGTCGCATGGCTGCTTTGCCAGGCGCGCTCAAACGGTATAAGATTCTTCTCTAGTCAATTGCTCACTACCAAGGAGTAACAACCCATGGCCCGTGTATCGTTGGACATTTCCAAGCTGTATGGTTTCAAGATATTGAAAAATAAGGCAAAACAATCTGCTGATAATGATCTGGCCTCGGCTTTGATAGATTCTAAAACCGGTCAGGTCAAAATTGGCAGCAAGATCGGCGATAAAATCGGCTTCAAAACCGCTTCAGCATGATTTTTACACAGAGCTGATGGCATGGCCGGAATCAGGAGGAGAGCCTAGTCCTAGTCCCCTTGGTTCAAGTTGTGTCACTCACTAAAGTGCCTTGGCGGTGGGGAAAGGCTGACTATTCCCAGGTTCCGTGAAAGCTGCTGAGTAGTCTCCGCAGCCTAGGAGTTGGCTGTGGCCACGACTACTCTGAACGGCTGGAGCATTGTCGCTATTTGCCCGCTTGGCAGCAGCCCCAAGCCTGCCAGAGTTATCATGGGCGAGCGATTGCGGCCTCCCGTTGCTGACTGGCCGCGTACCGGTGTAAATAGCTGATAATGTCTATTTTTGATCCGTCATTCTTTCCGGACAGCGCCCGTGCCAGATCGATGGATCTGTTCATGAGGCAGTCCCTCGCGGAGAGTCTACGGCATATTCATCAGCAGGCAGGATTCCTGTCATTGGAAGTGCCAGATTTTCCGGGCAACCTATTAACCGGCCTTGCCGAGGGGTTGCCCTTTCCCCCAGCAACCTTCGGGTTGTATTCCGACCTGGTTCGAGCCTTGCTGGAGGAGAGAACCGCGGATGCTGTCACCCTTGCCAGGCAATTGGCGCAGCTTGAGCCCCTTCACGATTCCGAGTCACTCGTGGCCCTGGGACAGGGTTCCAGTCAACCCTACAGCGACCTGTACACGCGTTTGATGAATGCCGAGCCAGAAAGCCGGGCACCCTATTGCTCACCCGTTCCATCCCAGGTGGGTCAGTTCGCCGAATCCTACAGGCAGGCGATGTCCCTGCTCTCCCGGGCCGACCCCGAGCTTCACCGTGAAATCGGTTATCTGGTTTCCCAGACCATCATGGTGGCCAGTGATCCTCGCGCCGCGATTCAGTTTGATGGCGGCTCCTGTTACATGCTCTGGGGTGGCCTGTTTCTCAATATCACCCTGCCTCGGGATCTTGTGACCCTGGCCGAAGTCATTGTCCATGAATCGGCGCATATCATGCTGTATGCCTTTGCCGCCGAGGAAGCCTTGGTGGAAAACGACGATGATGAACTGTACAGCTCGCCGTTGCGGACCGACGAGCGCCCTATGGACGGCATTTATCACGCCACCTATGTCTCGGCGCGCATGCACTATGCGATGAATCGCGTCGCGCAGTTGCCTGATGCCCCCACCGAAATGATCGTGGCGGCCAGGCAGGCAATGGAAGTGGATGCCGCAAATTTTGCATCAGGTTATGAAACCGTGCGCAGGCATGGTCGATTGACCAAAACAGGGAATGAGGTGATGGGAGCTGCGTATGACTATATGGCTTCTGCTTCACCAGGTCGGTTGAACAGTTGACTCAAGGTAGCCGTTAGCTGATCTGGTTCAGGGGCAAGTAAGGTATTTGCCGTGTGCCTGGCCACTGACAGGGAAGACCTGGAGACTGTTACTGACGACCCGTTATTTTGAGTGTAAATCACCAAGTCGCAATAAGGAATGTCCAGGCCAAAGGTATTCAGCTCCTCCGCCTCTATCTGTGCGATGAGGCAATCCAGGTCAGGATCGGCTAGTAGTTCATTTACAAGCTTTCTTGTGGAGCTTCTACCTTTTGATACTTGCAACTGACCAATATGTGCTGTGCCATTGAATATGTATCCTGCAGTTCGCATAGCTTGATTGGTTAGCTCAACCAGCGTTGCTTTGATATTTTCTAATGATGAGTATGTCCCAATAATCAACACTATCGGTATGCGGCCTAACTTGCCATTTGGGAAGAGGCTTTGAAGATACTCATTTTTCGCCGCATCAATTTTTATCTGTGGGCTTGCGTTAATCTCATTGATGGCTCCGCCGATGTCTCTCCAGGACTTGGTGATGTCTCGAGAAATAAAGTCGACCCCGGCATGATCAAGGCCAAGGCATTTTGTGGCTCGTTCCGCTAATGCAATATTATCGGGATGCGCGTTATTGGATACGATTTCAACGGTACCGCCTGTTTGAAGATTCGTGTTCATTCTCAGATAAATTCTTTTTCCCTCGGGAATGATGCTGTTAGAGTCAACGCCTTGATCTTTTAGCAGCTTAATGGTTTCAGTGTCCGAGAGCGATGGTAGTCTGTATCTGCTTAATTCAGGGTGATCCATCCTGGCTTTAGCGGCTTTTCCAACCAGTTGCACGACATTGTCAACGCCATTTCCGGTGACCATGGGGGGTAGGCATTTGATGGCATAGGCGCATCGACCATTGATGATATGAATGCGGTAGTCGAACCCGGATATGAACTCCTCGACAACTACACGACCTTGAGTGCTAGCATTCGCGAATGCGTTTTCAAGCTCTGTATCGTTATTGATGCGTACAGTAGCGCCTATCCCCAGATAGGATCTATCAGGTTTGACCACCACAGGATATGAAAGTGTTCTGGCGGCTTTCAGCGCAGTTTCAACTGTATCAGCTTGAAACTGCCTTGGTGTGGGGAAGCCATGCTCTCTAAGCACAGAATTGGTCAGTGACTTGTGTTCAGCGACTATAGTCGCCATATGACTGGTTGTGTCCGTCGATGTATTCCAGATTTTTCTTTGATTTTTTCCGTAGCCCAGTCTATATGAAGGCAAGTCAGAAATTCTTTTTACAGGAATGCCATTTTTAATAGCAGTGAACAACACCTCTTGAATATCAGGTTTCAATTTACATTTTTTAAAACAATTCGACAAATCGCTAAACAAATTTTGAATTTTCTTGCTGAGAATAAGTTCGTGTAGTGAATCGCATTTAATCGCTTCATCCATAAGCTGTGACAATGAGTCATGAGCAAGGTGTCCACTGGTTTCTCCAGCTACATGATCAATGTAGGGATAGCTAAAATTTTCGCGATTGGTTATATCAAGGATTTTATTGAAGGCCTGGAATAGGCTCTGTGATCCACCCGCCTGTATTCTAGCAGCTAGTAGAGAGGCTAGAAATTCATTGGTGATGGTGTGGCGTCTAGTCGCAAATTTACCTGCTAGTAGCCTGTATACTAATCTTTTAGAATTTTCACTCGTATTGTTTGGTAATTTGAGTTCGTGCTGCCAGTTCATCAGAGGTACATGAATGCCATGTGCAATTGTTTCCCAAGTGTCTGGTTGTCGTACTAGCATTTTTTGAATAATCCTTGATAAAAATGATGGAGTAAATCTATACCTTGATAAGAGCGCCTCTATTAATTGAAGGTGGTCTCTCCGCAGTTAGGCAGGAGCCGGCGCAAGGCAAGGCTGGTTGTCCTTGGCAAGCAATCCAACACCGAACTGGTGCCTGTCTGACCGCGCCCTGCCAAGTTTTCAGGCAAGCCCGCACCAGGCGTTGCAATTGATCGACAGGCCACCAGCATCCGTACGAAATTGTGTCTTGATTGCGGGCTCGCCTGAAAGCCAGAGGCTACTCTTTATTAATGGAGGCGCCCATGAGTTTAAGATAAAAAAGGGCGTATAAGCCAGAAGCACCAAAGGCCATTGTTATTCCAAAGCAGTAATGTCCCATTGGAGGGCCGTTGGGGTCAAGTTTTGCCTTTTGCCTGCGCTGTAGTGGGTCTGTTGGGTACCTCCGAGGAGTGTGGGGTGGGTCTGCCTTTTGCCAGAGAGTTTCAGGGTGTGCTTCGCTCAGGGGGGTGTGGCTTATGGAAGTTTGTCGCTGGTCTTCAGTATTTGGTTGGCAAACTCGAACAGCACCCGGTAGTGGCCAGAGCGGATGAGATCCAGAATCCGGTCCGGATCAAGGTTGAGATAATGGTGGACAAGGGCGCTTCTCATGCCAATGATTTTCGGCCAATCCACGTTGGTTCTATCGAGGCCGAGGGCTTTCAGCTTGGCGAAGACCTGGCGGGAATCGCTGGGGATTTGTCTGTCGAGGCCCTTGAGCGTTTGTTTGGCTATGCCGATGCAAGCTTCCACCAGCAACTGCAGGTTGCGTTCTATGGCCCTGTAGAGTACCCGGGAGGGTGACGGGTTGCCGGCCAATAGTTTGGCAAAGTCGGTAAATTCTTCCGCCAGTTGGTCAAGATGCTCCGCCATGGCGTCTTTGTAGGCGTCATCCATAGCGTTTCCTGTGGTATTGATGATCCAGCTCCCACATGCCTGTGATACGGTTTTCCTCCCTGGCCAGGCGCACGGGATCTTTGACCATCAACAGCTCTCCGCTGTTGATGATGCTGTAGGCGAGTGGCAATGGTATGTGGTTGATATCCACCACCGACAGTTTGTCAGTGTCCAGGCCAAGGCTGTCCGCCCAGCGCATTGCCAGCAGTTCCGGCTGCAGGCGTTTACTCCAGGAATCGTCGGGGAAGGTGGTGAAAGCCGCGGCCAGATCATAGTCGCTCTGTGGGTTCGCTCTACCCTTGGCACGGGAACCATACAGCCACAGTACGGCTATGATTGGCTCCCGAGATGCAAGTTGTATGATACTTTTCAACAGTTTGTTCATGGGCAATATGAACCGGTTGGTGGCGCTGTGGACATTATGGCATAGGCAGGAGAGGTGGAGTGGGTCAAGGTGGAGTGGGTCAGTCCCCGGGCGTACTCCAGGTTGGATTCCAGGAACAGATCCAGCGCCCTGACAATGATTCCTGCACGGGTTCCCTAAAAGCGACAAGGCGAACATTACGCCGGATGAGAAAAAAGCGCTGCAATATGCAGGAAGGGTATTTCTGGAGCTGTCAGCCAAGGAGCTGGTGAAGGCATTGCAGGCTGGCGTTTTACTGGAGGTGTGTTGTGACAAGCAAAATCATTGAATCCCTGCGCGATGACTTGGTTGCATTGCGCGATGCTGGCGCAATCAACAAGGTGACGATGCGTGAGTTCGATGCAATATGTCCGCCGCCAGTGCGCGATTTCAGTGCCGACGACATCAAGCGTCTGCGTGAGGCGCTGCACTTTAGCCAGCCGGTATTCGCCCATCACTTGCACACCACCGCCTCGACTGTGCGCAAGTGGGAGCAGGGTGAAACGCGTCCAGCCGGCCCGGCGCTCAAACTGCTGAACATCATCGCTGACAAGGGTTTGCAGGCCATAATCTGATTTGAGTAGTGTGAGTAGTGGGCCCGGATTCAATATCGAAGTGCAACGCCACTTTGCTCAGCCAAATGGTTAAACACCTCAAGTGGTGTCTGGTAATTCAAC
>JBJHDJ010000019.1:0-16210 GCA_050486485.1 Porticoccaceae bacterium | reverse complement strand
CCAACCAATTTCTCGCGGCGACTGGCGTCGCAACCCTGCTGGCGGCCCTGCTGGCTGGCGCCCCGACCGCCAACGCCGCCGGTGATGACCAGTGCGTCTCCGAGCCCGGCATGGATTTCCTGTGCGGTCCGGAGAACGCCGAGGACATGGTGTGGATGCCGGGCACCGGCCGCTTTATCGCCAGCGGGCTCGCCGGCAGGCTGTACACGGTCGACCCGGAAACCCACGCCGTGGAAGCCCTTTACCCCCACCCGTCGGCGCGGGTCGACCACAACGCCGAGTGGTTCGCGGATTGCCCCGAGCCACCGGACCTCGAGGCCTTTTCCCCCCACGGTATCGATCTCATACCCATCGGCGACAACAGGTTCCGCCTGTATGTGGTGACCCACGGCAGCCGCGAGTCGGTTGAGGTGTTCGATATCGATGCCCGAGGTGAAACCCCGCTGGCCACCTGGACCGGCTGCGTGGAAATGCCAGAGGGCGACTCCATCAACGCCATCGCCGCGCTGGCCGATGGCGGCTTCTACACCACCCGCATTTCCCACCAGTCGGAAACCTTTGCCCTCGAGGCCGACGAGGAAGGAGGCATCACCGGATTTGTCTATGAGTGGCGGCCCGGCACCGGGCTGGCGAGGGTCCCCGGCAGCGACATGTCCTACCCCAACGGCATCGTGGCGTCGGCGGATGGCAGGTATGCATGGGTAGCCTCCTGGGGCCGGCAACGCATCGTGCGCTTCGCCGTGGGAGAGACCTGGGAGCGGGATGGCGAGGCCGCGCTGGACTTCCGCCCCGACAACCTGCGCTGGGCGGCGGACGGCAGGATACTGACCGCCGGGCAGCGCCTCGCCGCCGAGCCGGACTGCGGCATGCTGTTCTGTTTCGAATCCTGGGAAGTCGCCGCCATCCAGGGCGACACCCTGGCGGTCACCAACCTGGGAGGTGGCGAACCTCAGCCGGGCTTTATCGCCGCCACTGCCGCCATTTCGGCCCAGGGCGGCTACTGGGTGGGCACCTTTGTCGGCGACCGGCTGCTGTTCGTCCCTGAACCGCCAGAGCACTGAGCCCGGAGGGCCGCGGCGGGCTCAATCCGCCGCTTCGACCGCCCGCCCCGGGTAGCGGGTATCCTCGCTGTCGGCCACCGGCTTGGCGGACGGGGGCTTGAGGAACGAGATGGCGGCGATGGAGAAGAACACCGCCACCAGGAACACCACGAAGCCCATGTAATAGCTGCCGGTGCGGTCGTGTACCTCACCGATGAAGCGCAGGGCGATGATGCCCATCAGGTTCATCATCACCGTGGTGGCGCCCATGATGGTGGCGAAGCTCCTGGAGCCGAACAGCCAGGCAATCAGGGTCGCCCACATGGGCCACACCCCACCGACGCCGATGCCCATGAGGGTGGCCATGGCCAGCAACGCATAGTAGGGCGGCATCACCATGTACAGGATCAGCAGGATGGCATGGGCAATGGCGATCACCAGGAAAATGAGTCGCAGGTCGATGCGATCCGCCAGAAAGCCCACCAGCAACTTGCCGCCAATGGCGGAAATGGTCATGAACGAGGCGATCATGGCCGCCGCCGACAATTCGATACCGCTGTCGATGAAGTGGGGTACCTGGGAAGTGACCATGGCCAGGTCGCTGCCATAGAGCAGCCCCACCCCCAGCACCAGCAGCCAGAAATTGCGGTTGCGGAACAACTCCTCGTAGCGCCATTCCCGCTCGACGGCGGGCGCCGGGCCAGCGGGTTTGCCGCTGTCCTCCTTGACCACCGCGAATTCCTCGTCGTACCCCTTCTCCTCGCCGGAGGGCTTGTTCCTGACCAGGAACAGCGCCACCAGGAGGGTGACCACCGTCATGATGATACCCAACTGAAACAGAGCCCCCCGCCAACCAAAGTTCTCGATCAGCATGGCGGTGAAGGGAATGAAGATAAAACCGCCCACCGAGGTGGACACGGTGACGATCCCCAGCGCCTTGCCCCGCCGACGCTGGAACCAGCGGCTCACCAGGGTGGTGGCGGCCAGGGTGCCGCTGGCGTTCATGGCAAAGGAGATCGGCCCCAGGATCATCAACAGCATCAGCAGCAGGGAGCTCGTCTGGGAGATGACCACGAAGCCGATACCGAACATCACCCCGCCGATGGCCAGCATCAGCCGCGCCGAGTACTTGTCCATCAGTCGCCCGACGATGGGGGACAACAACCCGAAACCCAACAGGAAAGCTGTATAGCCCAGGTTCATGTTCGCGCGGCTGAGGTTGAACTCCTCGGTGACCGGCACCACGAACAGGCCGTAGATATAACTGGTGCAGCCAGCCGCCAACAGGGCGCTGATAAAGACTCCGGCATGGACTCTCCAGCCGAAATACAGTCGATCCAGGGGATTCAACACAGACAGCTCCTCTTTGTAATACTGATAACGCGGGATTTGGCAGGTTACCACAGGGGCTTGGGGATGGCTATTTGACCCTTGCCCTTGCTCCTTGCCCGCTGTTGCTTCAAACCCTTCAAGGACGGGTCACACAAGAGATGACCACTTGGCGATACCCGCCAACCACCGTCCAGGTTCGGCGGGCCTTGGTGGCAAAACAGGAAGTTACCGGGTGGGGTGGCGCTTTGTAGCAGACCTTTCTCTGGGTTCTGAATAAGGGGCTGAGGGTTTGATCTCCCCTGTTTCCGGTTGCATAAGGCGCGCGTGGACGCCGTCGATCAGGGATCTGACCCCGAGCTCGAACATGGCATCCCAGTCCATGGAAAATGTCAGCAATTGCCTGGCTTCGGGCCTGGATTCCAGCAGGCGTTCATCAGGCGGGGCCTGCTCCACAAGCAAGGGCCCCTCGGTTATCAACCCGAGGATTGCCACACTACTGATCACCGCCCCCTGCACGGCCTTGTCCGGCGGCAAGCCGGTCTGCTGCCAGAGACCGACCCAATATTGGGATTTCTTGAGAATCTCCGGCGTCCACACCCGGTATTGGCGACGTAGCTCGGCAACTCCGGGATGGGCCATCATGCTGTCCCGGGATATCTTGGCCATCACCCATAGGTCCTCGCGCCAGTCACCGGAGGGCACCGGTAATGGGTGCTCGGTGTTGGCGGCGTCCACCACCAGGGCGGCCAGCTCCGCCTTGTTGCGCACATGGTGATAGAGGGCCATGGGGGTGACACCTAGAGACTTGGCCACTGCCCGCATGGAGAACCCCTGCAGGCCATTCTGATCGACGATAGCCAGGGCGGCGGCGGCGATGAGGTCAATATCCAGGTCGGCCATGGCGATGTCCCTGTCACTCGAGCCCTTGTGGAAGAAGGCGGCCAGTATAGAGCAGATCCCAACCGCCTTCACCGGGAGCCCGTGCCCCCACCATCCTTACCTCATTATTACTCAGGCACTAGACCCTTAGGGAACCTCTGAAAAACTACTGCGCGACCCGATCGGCACCCTCCCGTGCCCGCCCGCCCCTCGCCTATCTGTCTGATATGTCTCGGGGATTCGTTGCGCGGCTCGGGGCGCCTCGGGTCGCTCGCTACATTTTTCAGAGGTTCCTTAGCCAAAAGCCTGTCCTGCCATGAATGGTCCGTCAGTCCCGGGGCTCCACCACCACCCGCGCACGGCCGAGATTATGCACCCGGGCGTGAAGTGACTGGGGGTCACCGGCGCGATGGGAAGTGACCCGCAACGCCGCAAAGTAAGTCCCAGGCTTGGTGTAGGCATGTTCGACCACACCGCGGATATCCCCCGGATGGATGGTATCCAGTGTCCCTGGCACGAACTGCCCATTACCCTCGAAGTCCCACTCCACCGCCACGATGGCGCCCGCGCCCTCCGGCACCTCCACCAGGGCGCTCAGCCGTACCGACTCGCCGGCGCGCACCTCGGCGCGCTCGCCGCCATTGGCCCGCAGATGCACAACCGGCTGAATACCGAGCCGCTGCCAGGCATTGTCCGGCAACACAACCTGGGCCTCGTCCAGGGTGTACCGCGTCTCCCCGGGGGGCTCGACACCATCCTCCACCCAGGCTGCCAAATGGAGGATGGTCTGCTCCAACGCGCCGCGAAAAGACACCAGGTGAGTTTGCCGGGCCGAGGCCACATCCGGGGTGCCGGCCACATCGATGCCATGGTCGGCGTGGTCGATGAAATACAGTCTGTACCTGTCCCCGTTACCCGCCTCCTGTACCTGGGCACGGTACCAGTCCGCCTGCCAGGGGAAGGCGTCGATATCCAGCATGGTCTGCAACCCGATCATCTTGCCGTGGAATTCGCCCGACTGCACCGAGCCTGCCGAGAAATAGCTGCTGGCCAACCCCACCAACAGGTCCCGCTGTGGGTAAATGGGCTCACCTTCGGCATCCAGAAACTGCTTCCAGGCAGGCATCGAGGGAAAATGCTCCGGAAAATCGGGAAAATGGGGGTGGGCCGCGGCAGACCTGGTGTAGCGTTTTCTATCCGGCACCTGATGGCGATGGTAGGTCTGCATGGCCAGGTAATCGGCATTGTCGATGGTCACCGTGGCGCCGGGTTGCAGTTGGCTGGCATCACCGGACACGATAAAGGTGCCTGGCGCCCCTGGCTGGAGAATCGGCAGCTTCAAGCCTTCGGCGGCGCCGCTGGTCACGACCACATCGGCTCCGACGATGTTCACTTCGGGGGTTTCGGCGAAACCGATGATCCAGTTGGAGGGCACCGCCAGCCGGGCGGGGCCGCTTGGCAAGGGCTGGACAAAGGCAATGGTGGCTTCCGTCTGTACCCTGGCGGCGGCAATGCTGCCGTAGGGATCATCGTGACCGAGATAACCCGGCGTCGTCCAGTAGTCCGTGAAGTAATCCGGATCCAGCAGCGGCACATAGCCCCCGACCAACCTGAGGGCGCCTACGGTCAATGCCCTGTAATTGAACCAGCCGCGCAGGGGAAAACCCATTCCCGTGACCTCCTCCAGCGCCTCCCGCTGCTCCGGGTTGAGGGTGGCGAAAGGGTCACCGCTGCCACCCGGCTCGATGGCATCCAGGATATCGGCCAGCTTGTCTGTCTCTCCATCCCGGAGTACGCGCAGGGCATGAATACGGGCGGTGAAAACATTGGGAGCCGCCACCACCGAACCCATGATGTAGGGAACACCCCCGTCCCACACAGAGGTATTCTGCATGCTGGCTATGGTCTGGTAGGCGCCGCCACTGCCACCGGAAATGTAGCCATAGGGGCGGTGATCACCGAACTTGTCGGCGGCCACTTGCCGTGAAAACTTCGCGGCCGCGGCATTGACCCGATAGCCGACGACCGTCGGATCCAAACCCTGCACCACACCCCCCTCCGTTGTCCTGATGGCCTCGGCGCCACCCTGATTGGTCTGCACCAAATAGGCACCGGAATCCAGCGCGAAGCGGATATGGGGTTCGCCGGCGTTCTCGCTGATCAGCAATTGATGGGTGAACTGGAAGAAACGCCCCTGGTAGTTATCGGCACCAAGCGGGAAGTAAAACGAGAACCTGGCGTCGGTCCCCTCGAAGTGGCCGTTGACATACCTGTGGGGAACGGGGTCATCCCGTTGCTCGTCCACATCGATGATCGGCCGGTCGAACCTCGGATCGTGACACTCCTCGGTGATGAACAGCGGGTCACCCTCACAGACGCTCGCCATGGCGCCGATCCCCGGTGGCAACACCAGCAGCGTGGCAAGCAGCGCGACTGTCGCAAGTCGGTCCGTACCGAGCTGCTTCTCCGGGTTGGCGGAGGCAGGGCGCTGGCTGCGCCATGCGTCGAAGGCGCGGGCGATGAAACGGGTCATGGTTGAAATCTCCTGACGCTGGTTGTCGTTATTTGCGGGTTTCTGCTGGTAGGACAGCGTGACCGATTGACCACCTGTCTCCGAGGGCGCTCCCCGCCTCGTCCATCGCGGCGGGTCGATTCATTCACGGGCTTCCACCACCACCCGCGCCCGGCCCAGGTTTTGCACCAGGGCGTGGCGCGCCTCGGGGTCGCCGCCTTGGTGGGAAGCCACCCGCAGAACCGGAAAGTAGGTGCCTGGCTCGGTGTAGCGGTGTTCCACCACTCCACGAATATTCCCTGGGTGGATGACCTCCAGGTTCCCGGGCACGAAGCGCCCATCTCCCTCGAAATCCCACTCCACCCGCACGATGGACCCTGAACCCTCCGGCACCTCCACCAGGGCGGTCAAGCGTACGGCCTCACCCACCCCCACCTCGGCCCGCTCGCCGCCATTGGCCCTCAGGTGGACCACTGGCTGGATCCCCAGCCGTTGCCGAGCGGTTTTCGGCAACACCACCTGGGCCTCGTCCAGGGTGTACCTTGTCTCGGCAGGAGGTTCGACGCCCTCCTCCACCCAGGCGGCCAGATGGCGGAGGGTTTGCTCCAGGGCGCCGCGATAGGAGGTGATGCGCGCCTGGCGGGAGCCGGTCACCGGGCCGCTGCTGTGGTCGGCGTGATCGACGAAGTACAGCCGATAGCGTTCACCGTTGCCGGCCTGGTGGATGACCTCCCGGTTCCAGTCCGCCTTCCAGGGAAAGGCGTCGATATCCATCATGGTCTGCAGGCCGATCATCTTGCCGTGGAAATGGCCATCGAGGATGGAGCCCGACCCGTAGAAGGTGCTGGCGGGGGCCACCAGAACTTCCCGTTGGGGATAAATGGGGTTGCCTTCATCGTCAAGAAACTGGTTCCAGGCCGGCATGGGCGGAAAGATCTCCGGCAGCGGAGGAAAGTGCTCCCTGGGGGCTGAAAGCCGGGCATAGCGCTCTGGGTCGGGCACCTGGTGGCGATGGTAGGTTTGCAGAGCCAGGTAGTCCCGGTTGTCGATGGCCACCTGATCGCCGGTGCCGAGACCTTCGGCGTCGCCGAGCACCACAAACACCCCCGGGGCGGAGGCCTGGAAGACAGACAGGCGTCGCCCCTCGGCGGCGCCACCAGTGACCAGCAACTCAGCACCGACGATGTTGCTGTCGGGCGCACCGGCGAGCCCCACCAGCCAGGAAGCGGGCTCCGCGCTGGCATCCAGGGGGTCGGCGAAGGACACCGTAGCGCTGCCTTCAACCAGTGACTCGGCCACGGTTCCGTAGGGATCGTCATGGCCCAGGTAACCCGGCCGCAGCCAGTAGTCCTCAAAGTAATCCGGGTCCAGCAGCGGCACATAAGCAGCGACAAAGCGCAGGGCGCCGACAGTCATGGTGGGGTAGTCGAACCAGCCGCGCGGGGGGAACCCCAGCCGCGTGACTTCCTCCAGGGCCTCCCGCTGCTCCTGGTCCAGGGTGGCGTAGGGGTCGCCGCTGCCACCTGGATCAATGGCGTCGAGGATCTCGGGGAAGCGGTTGACGGCGCCGTCCCTGAGGATACGCAACCCGTGAATCCGGGCTGTGTAGACATTTGGCGCGGCCTGGGGTGCCGGCTGAACGAAGGGCACTCCGCCATCCCAGATCTCGGTGTTCTGCATGCTGGCGAAGGTTTGCAGGGCGCCGCCGCTACCGCCGGTCAGATAACCGAAGGGGCGATGTTCACCGAAGATATCGGCGGCCATCTGGCGCGAGAAGCGGGCCGCCGCGGCATTGGCCCGGTAGCCCACCACGGTGGGATCAAGGCCCTCTACCGGACCCGCTTCCGCCGTCCTGATGGCGAGGCTACCCCCCATGTTGGTCTGCACCAGGTAGCCGCCGCTATCCATGGCGAAACTGATGTTGATATCGGTGGCGTTCTCACTCCTGATCAACTGATGGGTAAACTGAAAAAAACGGCCCTGGTATTGCTCTGGTTCCAGAGGAAAATAGAGAGAAAACTTGGCGTCCGTGCCCTCGAAGTGGCCGGTGACGTAGCGGTGTGGTACCGGTTCGCCGCGCGCCTCGTCCAGGTCGATGACCGGGGTATGGAAGATCGGATCCTGGCAATGATCGGTGATGTACAAGGGCTCCCCCCCACAGGGGGTCACCGAAGCCATCAGGGATGGAACCATGGCAGCGGCCAGGGCAGCCGCCGCCGCGACAAGCCAGGGCCGTGCCCGTCTGTTTGTGACCCCGGCGCCACTGGCGCCGGGTTGGACGTTCCCCGTGATACCCGTTCGACTCATATCCAACTCCTTTCCATTGACAGTGAATCCCTCGACGCCACCTGCCAATGTCGAACGGGGGGAGTGGCGCCACCCCCGTTCTGGCAGGTTACAGACCGACCCTCAACGGGATCCGAAGGCGTAACGCACGCTCAGGCCCAACTCCCGGGGCGCCGTGTAACTGGTGCGGCGATAACCTGTGGGGCCGAATGTGGTCTGCACCGCGCCCTGGGACTGCACCTCGTCGAAGTCAAGGGACAATACCTTGCCGGTATCCAGTGCATTCTTGGCAAAGAGTGAAACATCCCAAGCGCCCTGGGGATCCCGCACGCCCACATACAGATTGAGCAGCCCGTAGGAATCCACGGTGAACCCGCGGCTCTGCCGGCTATTGGATGGATAGTAGTTGTAAAGGCCCCGGACATAGCCTTCGAGGGCACCCCCCTGCAACGGCATAAAGTATTCGCTCTGGATATTGGCGTTCCATTTGGGCGACCTGGACACCGAGTCCTTGGAACGACACAACGCGATGTATGTCCCCGGCGGGAATGAGCCAACGGTTATGGGCCCCGTATCGGGTACGCCATCGAAGTCGGAATCCCGGCAGGGGATCTCGTCGTTATCCACCCGACCGTCGGCATAGCTCATCGCCGCCGACAGACTCCACTGGGACGTCAGGGCGAAAGCGGCGTTGATATCCACGCCCTCGACAATGGCATCGGCGTTCACCGTCCACGACCGATTCACCACTGTTGGCGCCGCGATGCCGTTGTCAGACAGATAGGGGGCGGGCTGGGTGCGCAACACCAGGCCATCGAATTCCTGGCGGAAAACCGCTGCATCGAGACGCCCGCGACCTTCCCAGAAAGACCACTTGAACCCGAGTTCATAGGATCGGGATTTTTCCGGATCGATCACCGAAATGTCGGCCAGCACCGGGTCGTTGGTGGCATTCTGAATCTCCGCGGAGACATCCAGTCCGCGACGCCAGGCGCTGCCAACACTGCCGTACACCATCAGGTCATCGCTGAAACGATGGGAGAGGGAGACATTGTAAACAAAGGGCTTTTCATCCTCGGAGGGAAAATCCAAGGTCAGAAAAGGCCCGGGCATGACCCCCAGCATGGTGGTGGGAACATCGCAGGTCCCAGGGTAGGTACTGCCAAGACCAGCCGCGGCGCAGGACGGCAAACCCAGGACTACTGGAGGCAGGGCGGCAACGGCCGAACCCAGGGATACACTGACGGGGCCATCGTTCTTGGCGCGAATTTGGCGCCCTCCCACCGTCAGTTCTGTCTGGTCGGTTAGGTGCCAGGTCATACTGGCGAAGAACGAGGTCTCCCTGCTGTCCTCCTTGAGCTGCGATGTGGTGTTGAGTACATAGCGGGGGTCAAAGGCCAGGGGATTTGGCGCCCCAAGGGGTGACCCGAAAGCGCCCGGCAGGAAATCCGCTGGCGCGGTAAAGGTGGATTTGATCTGATTCTTGGAGAAGAACACCCCCAGGGTGTAATCGAGCCTGTCCCACAACCGCTCCGTGGAGGCCAACCGCAACTCGTGGGTTTGCTGGGGATATTGGTTGGGCCGTACTTGGAACAGCTCCGACCCGGGCAACAGGTTACCCCTGTCCAGGGGTTCGAAATCCTCGTCATCCTTTTTCGAATAGGAACCCACATAACTCAGTTCGTGATCTCCGACACGCCAGTTGAGGTGGCCCACCCATACCCGATGATCCTGCATGACGCGAGTCGGCTCGGTGGTCACGGCGCGGCGGTCCCTGCTCGCCAGCGGGGGGCCATTGTAACCGGGAGCGGTGAACGGCCCGCCCGGCGACCCCGTGCCCGCCACCGCGCGAAAGAAAGTGTTGTCCACGTCCAGGTACTGGTACATCAGGGTCGCATCCAGATTATCCGTCGGTTCAAACCGCACGGTGATGCGGCCACCCTTGGTTTCCAGCTCTGGATCCGTACTGCTGTTGACGCTTTTGACACCGTCTCCCTCACTTTCGTCGAAGATGCCCGCCACTCGCACCGCAAGCCTATCCTCGATAATGGGGATATTGAGAGCGCCCTGGAAATTCCTGCCACTGCGGTTTGTCGCCGTGCCGGAAACATAGCCACCGAACTCCGACATGTCCGGCATTCTGGTGGTCACGGTGATGGCTCCCGAGGGCGCCGAACGGCCCCTCAGGGTACCCTGAGGGCCGCGCAGCACTTCCACCTGCTCGATATCGAACATGGACTTGAACAGGAAGTTGGATTCCACCAGGGCCTCGTTCATGTAGAACTCGACGGTGGCGGTGGTGCGGCTCTCCGGCTGAAAGGTCACACCCCGCAACGAGGCCCGCGACAGCACTCCCTCGCTGGACAGGGTGAGACCCGGTACAGTCGCCTGGATATCCTCAAACTGAATGAGATTGAACTTCTGGATGGTCTCGGCGTTAACCACATTGACCACCACCGGCACATCCTGAAGGCTTTCCTCCCGGCGCCGCGCGGTGACCACCACTTCCTCGATGGCGAGTCGCGCCTGGGGGCTGGCATCGGCTGGCCCTTGTGCGACCACCACCGGTGATGTCACCAGGGCCAGGCTGGCGAGACCATGGTAAATTGAGGTTTTCATAAAGCCTCCCGTTGTTATTCTGTTGTTCGTTGCCTTGGTTGGTGAGGTAGTCAGGCCCCGCTTTATATGAGCTATCCGAGGGACTTGAGGCTGAACATAGCCCAGGAACTATACAATGTAAAGTCCCATCGCTGTCGAGACCCCACAACCTGCCGGGCAACGGTGGCAAACACCAAAGTGCATCCCCACCAACCCCTGTGGTAGGGTACGACCTGCCTTGAGCGGATCCATGGAGAGAGCTGGTGCTGGAAAAACTGCAACGCCGTCTCGGGCTGCAGATCATACCGGGCGTATTTTTCACTTCCGCGGTGATCGCCCTGCTGTTCGTGGCGGTGGCGGTTCCCTTCGACCGCCAGGTGGCGGATGCCTTTGGCGTGCTCACCACCTGGGTGGCGCGCCACCTGGGCTGGTTCTATATCCTGTCGGTCAGCGGCTTGCTGATCTTCCTGCTGGTGCTGGCGGTGAGCCGCTTCGGCGCCATCCGCCTGGGCAGCGACGATGCCCGTCCGGACTACAGCAATATCACCTGGTTCACCATGCTGTTCGCCGCCGGCATCGGCACCATCCTGATGTTCTGGGGGGTGGCGGAACCCATCTCCCATTTCTCCAGGCCACCCTTTCCCGGCGTGGAACCTGGCAGCGACGAGGCCGCCAGCCGCGCCATGACCCTGGCCATCTACCATTTCGGCCTGCATACCTGGACCATCTTCGCCCTGCCGGGGCTGGCCATCGGCTACTTCGCCTACCGCCATAATCTGCCGATGCGCATCAGCAGTCTGTTCTATCCCCTGCTGGGAGAACGGATTCATGGCCCCTGGGGCTGGACAGTGGATGTCATAGCGGTGCTGGGCACCCTGTTCGGCGTGGCCACCTCCCTGGGTCTCGGCACCCTGCAGCTGAACAGCGGCCTGCACTACCTGTTCGGCGTGCCCGTCAGCGGCCAGGTTCAGGTGCTGCTGATCACCGCCATCGCCGGTATCGCCGCCATATCGGTGGCCCTGGGTCTGGACCGGGGGGTGAGGCGGCTGTCACAGATCAATATCGGGCTCGCCATGCTACTGCTGTTGTTCATGGCGGTGGTGGGTCCGGGCGTACTGATCGCCGAGGGGATCGTGGAAACCCTGGGCAGCTATTTCCACACCCTGCCCTGGCTGGCATTCTGGACACAGGCCTTCCAGGATTCCGACTGGCAGCAGCGCTGGACGGTGTTCTACTGGGCCTGGACCATTTCCTGGGCGCCCTTCGTGGGTATCTTCATCGCCCGCATTTCCCGTGGCCGCACCATACGGGAATTCGTCGCTGGCGTGCTGCTGGCCCCCTCCGCGTTCACCCTGGTGTGGTTCGGGGTGTTCGGCCTGTCCGCCATCGAGGTGGAGATGAGCGGCGCCGTGGCCCTGGCGGAGCAGGTGCATCGCGATCCCTCGGTGGCGATTTTCGCCATGCTCGAGGCCTTTCCCCTGACCCAGCTCGCGTCCGGGCTGAGCGTGATCATCATCGTGATCTTTTTCACCACCTCGGCGGACTCCGCCTCCCTGGTGATCGACATGCTGTCGCGCCGCGACGACCAGCCCTCCCGGGTACGCCAGCGCATCTTCTGGGCCGCGACCCAGGGCGCGGTGGCCGGCACGCTGTTGCTGGCCGGCGGCCTGGTGGCCCTGCAAAATGTCATCACCGCCCTGGGACTGCCCTTCTGCGTATTGCTGTTGTTCATGGCGGTGGCCCTGTTGCGGGCGTTGCGCGCCGATTACAGGGGCTACAGCATCGACGATCTGGTCAGGGGTCGCGCCTTTCCCGAGGTGGAGGGCCAAAACCCATCGGAACAGGAGCAACGGGATGTTTGACAGATTACTGATCGCCATCGACCCGGAGGATGACGGAGAGGGCAAGCGCGCCCTGGAGACCGGCCTCAAACTGCTGGCCGAGGGCGGCGACATGCACCTGGTCAGCGTGTTCGACCCCGGCGGCTCCACCTTCTTTCCCCATGTCAACGAAGACGCGCCGGAGCAGCGGGAAAGCGAGGTACGGGGGCTGCTTGACCTGCTGGCCCGCAAGTACCTGCCCCTGAATGTGGAAGCCAAACTCCATGTGGTGGGCGGCGATACCGGGGAAGCCCTGGTGGCCCTGGCGGGCACCCTGGAAGCCGACCTGATGGTGCTTGTGTCCCGCGGCGCCAGCGGCCACTGGCACCTGCGCCGCCACACCGTGGAACATGTGGCGGTGTCATCCCCCTGCGCCGTGCTGGTGCTGCCCGCTCAGGACTGAGCACCCCGCCCCGGTGACCGGGACAGGACGCCTCAGTTCGCAGGGCCATCCCTGTCACCCCACAGGGTTGCCACCAGCCGCCGTGCCCCGCCCTGATCCCGGTGCTCGCACAGGTAGATCCCCTGCCAGGTACCCAGCGCCAGGCGCCCGCCGCTGACCGGGATCGACACACTGCTGCCGAGGATACTGCTCTTGATATGGGCGGGTAGGTCGTCGTCCCCCTCGTCGCGGTGCTGGTACCAGGGCTCCCCCTCCGGCACGGCGCGGTTGAAATGGCCCTCGAAATCCCGCCGCACCGTGGGGTCGGCGTTCTCGTTGATGGTCAGTGACGCGGAGGTATGCTGGATAAAGACATGGAGAATACCCACCTTCAGATCGGCCAGCTCCGGCAACTGGCGGACGATCTCGTCCGTCACCAGGTGAAAGCCCCGTGGCCTGGCCCTGAGGCCGAGGGTTTTCTGGAACCACGGCACGGCACCAGTCCTCAGCGGGCGGCAATGCCGCTGTGGCGCAACAGGGCCTCCTGGGAGGGCTCGCGGCCGCGGAACGCCACGAACAGGTCCAGGGCTTCCTCGGCGCCGCCCCTGGACAGGATGGCCTCGTGGAAACGGCGACCGGTATGGTCGTTCATCACCCCCTCTTCCTCGAACAGGGAGAAGGCGTCGGCGGACAGCACCTCGGCCCACTTGTAGCTGTAGTAGCCCGCCGCGTAGCCGCCGGCGAAGATATGGCTGAAGCCATGCTGGAAGCGGTTGAAGGACGGCGGCTCGACCACCGCCACTTCATGGCGCACGGCATCCAGCAGTTGCTGGATGGCCTGTGCCGACCGCGGCGCCGGCTGGCCGTGAAGGCGCAGGTCGAACAGGGCGAACTCCAGTTGTCGCAGCATCTGCATGGCGGACTGGAAGTTGCGGGCGGCGAGCATCTTGTCCAGCAACTCGCCGGGCAGGGGTTCGCCGGTTTCGTGGTGACCGGAAATCAGTGGGATGGACTCCCGCTGCCAGCACCAGTTTTCCAGGAACTGGCTGGGCAGTTCCACCGCGTCCCAGGCCACGCCGTTGATGCCGGACACCCGCAGTACCTCCACCTCGGTGAGCATATGGTGCAGGCCGTGGCCGAACTCGTGAAACAGGGTGGTGACCTCGTCGTGGGTGAGCAGCGCCGGCCTGTTGGCGGTGGGGGGCGTGAAGTTGCAGGTAAGGAAAGC
This sequence comes from Porticoccaceae bacterium, assembly GCA_050486485.1. Lineage (GTDB taxonomy): Bacteria > Pseudomonadota > Gammaproteobacteria > Pseudomonadales > Porticoccaceae > NAT127. The sequence continues at coordinate 2,073 of JBJHDJ010000019.1, read as the reverse complement.
CACCGGCAGTTGGCGCCCCCCCTCCGCGCGGCGCCGGCCACAGAAATCCGCCATCCAGGCGCCGCCGCGCTTTTTGGCGCGGGCGTAAAGATCCAGGTAGCAAAAGGCGATGGCCTCGCCGTCCTTCACCAGTCGGTAGCACTGGGCGTCCGGGTGCCACAGGTCCACAGCCCGCCGCGGTTCGAAGTCGATACCGAACAAGTGACCGACAATGGCGAACAGGCCATCGATCACCCGGTTGGCGGGAAAGTAGGGGCGCAACTGTTCCTGGGAGATGGCGAAGTCCCGCTGGCGCAGTTTTTCACTGTAGTAGGGAATATCCCAGGCCTGGAGGTCCTCGCAGCCCTGATCGCGGGCGAAACGCCGCAACTCCGCCAGTTCCCGCTCCCCTTGGGGTTTCGCCGCCTTCACCAAGTCGACGAGAAAGTCTTCCACCTGGGCCGGTGTCTCGGCCATCTTGGGTTCGAGGGACAGCTCGGCGTAATTGGCAAAGCCCAGCAACGCGGCCATTTCCTCCCGCAACTGGAGGATTTCCACCATCAGGGCGCCATTGTCCCAGCGGCCCGCCTGGGGGCCCTGGTCGGAGGCGCGGGTGCTGTAGGCCTGGTAGAGTTCTCGGCGCAGCTCCCGGTCATCGGCGTACTGCATCACCGCCAGGTAGGCGGGGGCCTGTAGGGTGAGGCGGTAGCCCGGCTTGCCCTGGCTCTCGGCCTGCTGGCGAAAGCCCTGCAGGGCCATCTCCGGGATACCCGCCAACAGTGACGCGTCCTCCACCCACTTCTCCCAACCATCTGTGGCATCCAGCAGGTTGTTGGAGAAGCGGGTGGTCAGTTCGCTGAGTCGCTGCTGGATGGCGGCGAAGCGCTTGCGGTCATCCTCTTCCAGCGCGACGCCGGAAAGGCGGAAGTCCCGCAGGGTATGGCGCACCGCCTGGCGACGGGCCTGGTCAAGCCCGGCAAAATCGGCGCTGTCCGCGAGGGACCGCACCGCCTCGAACAATGGGCGGTTCTGGCCCATCTCGCTGTGGTAGGCGGTGAGCAGGGGAATGCAGGCATCGTAGGAAGCGCGCAGCTCGTCGCTGTTCATCACCCCGTTGAGATGGCTCACCGGCGACCAGAATTTTTCCAGGCGGTCGTCGAGGGCTTCCAGGGGCGCCATCAGGTTGTCCCAGGTGAAGGGACCGGGCTGGGACAGCAGTTCCGCCACCCGGGCGCGGTTGTCGTCCAACAGCGCGGCCAGTGTCCGCGGCAGACCGGGAATATCGATATCGCTGAAGCTGGGGAGAATGATGTGATTCATGGCAACGGCACCGCTAAGTAAACCCGAAGTTGGCAAAATGGGATTGTAGCAATATCGCTAGCCAGAGGGCCTCCTTGACGCTGGTGACTGGCTGTGGAAGGATTCGCCACCGAACATGTCAGCGAATCCGTGTTCGCATATGCAAAAACAGGTACTCCAATGTCCGGGATTCAAACAGCTCCATCAGGGGCGCCGCCAACCACCAGCCAGGGAAAAACCATGTCAGAAGCACAGCAACCGCGCATCAAACTCCCCCTTCCGGACCAATGGGGTGACGCCGAATATGACGCCGTCAGCGCCTTCCCCACCGCCCGGGATTTCACCCTCGCCAACTGGCAGGGTAACGATGCCCGGGGCACCCACGGCCTGTGCGCCCTGCTACCTCACCCGGCGCTGTCCAAGGCCTTTCTCACCTTCAACAACCATGTATCCATGGCCAGCACCCTGTCCAAGCGGGTGCGGGAACTGCTGATCCTGCGCACCGGCTGGCTGCGCCGCTCGGAATACGAATTCCTCCAGCATGTGGTGCTGGGCCTGCGCGCCGGCCTCGGCGAGGAGGAGATCGACCGCGTTACCCGTGGCCCCGACGCCCCGGGCTGGGACCCCCTCGACGCCGCCCTGCTTCGGGCCGCCGATGAGCTGTGCGCCGACGCCTGCATCCAGGACGACACCTGGGCGGCCCTGGCCGCGCACTTCAGCGACCAGCAGATGCTGGACATTATCACGGTGGTGGGCTGCTACGAGATCGCCGCCATGGTGTTCAACTCCCTGAAG
>JBJHDJ010000018.1:0-16272 GCA_050486485.1 Porticoccaceae bacterium | reverse complement strand
CAGCAGCAACACCGCCGCCACCGCCCCTTCCGAGGAAGCCCAGAAAATCCGCTGCCAGGCCGGGGTCACGGCGGCGCCACCGGAGGCCAGGGAATCGATCACCAGGGAGCCGGAGTCGGACGAGGTGACGAAGAAAGTGATGATCAACACCACCGTGACAAAAGACACGATGGCCGACAGTGGCAGTATCTCATAGAGCCTGAACAGGGCGATGGCATGATCCGCCTGCACCTCGCCGATCAACGCCGTATAGCCCTCGTTCATGATCAGGTGCAGGGCGGTGTTGCCAAAAATGGAGAACCACAGGAAGGTGAACATGGTGGGCACCAGCATCACCCCCACCACGAACTGGCGAATGGTGCGGCCACGGCTGATCTTGGCGATGAACAGGCCGACAAAGGGCGCCCAGGCGATGGTCCAGCCAAAGATGAACAGGGTCCAGTTGCCAATCCAATCACTGCGGGAATAGGCCTGCAGGTTGAAGGTGCGCTCGACGATATGATTCAGGTAGCTGCCGGTGTTCTGCAAAAAGCTTTCCAGTATGTGCACCGTGGGGCCGGTGGTGAACACGAACACCATGAGAAACACCGCCAGACCCATGTTGAGAATGGACAGCCGCTTGATGCCCTTGTCGAGCCCGGCCACCACCGACACGATGGCCAACAGGGTGATCACCACAATGGCGGTGATCTGCACCGGTATGCTGACGGGAATGCCGGGCCACAGGTAATTCATGCCGGCGTTGATCTGGGCCACCGACAGACCCAGGGTCGTGGCGATGCCAAACATGGTGCCGAGAATGGCGAACACATCCACCGCGTGCCCGGCGGGGCCATGGATGCGCTCGCCGATCAGGGGATACAGGGCGGAGCGCATGGACAGGGGCAGGCCGTGGCGAAAGGCAAAATAGGCCAGCACCAGCCCCACCAGGCCATAGATGGCCCAGATGTGGAACCCCCAGTGAAAAAACGCGATCTGCATGGCCTGGCGTGCGGCGTCCACCGTCTGACCCGCCCCCTGGGGTGGCGCCGCGTAGTGCAACACCGGTTCCGCCACGCCGAAAAACAGCAGGGCAATGCCGTAGCCAGCGGAAAACAGCATGGCGAACCAGGCGGGGAAGCTGTACTGGGGGTCGGCGTGGTCCGGTCCCAGCTTGATATCACCCCAGGATGTGAAGGCGATGGAGACGATGAACACCAGGAAAAACGCCACCGCCAGCATGTAGAACCAGCCGAAGCTCTCGGTGATGTACTTGAGGGTGGCGCTGAAGGCCTGCCCCGCCAGCTCCGGGTTGCTGATGGTACCCACCACCAGCAACAGGATCACCACCACCGCCGGCGCGAACACCGGCACCAGTATGGCCGTGCGCCATTTTTTTTCGGATTCCGCCATCTCGCCACCCCTCTTTTATGGCATTTTTCGCATCTCTGATTCGGGGTAACTATAGCAGACGCGTTCTTAGAGCACCCGGTGCTGGCGATCAGACCCAAGCCGGCTGGGGCGGTTCCGCCCCGTCGACTGAGAGTGAATCGGGCAGCAGGCCGGTGGCGGTGGCGGTGGCGGAATATCCGAGCGGGCGAAGTGGGGGTCGATCAACTCGATGATGCCTGTATCCCCGAGTGTGTGCCAACCACCACTTGTGGCCGTTGTGCGGGCGGGCAAGCGGATTGTCGAGGCTGGCAACCCCTGGCGCCTTATCCAAGGAGAAAGGATCAACGGACGACCCCAGTAGCATCGCCCCAGGCCAGGATCGGCAACCGATGGGAACGGGTCCTGCTCATAAATCAAACAGCCCCACGGCCCCCATGCCCGCCGCGGGCTGGCGGCGACTGTGTACCCCCGACTCACACCCCAGTCACAGGGTTATCCACAGATACTGTGGACATCCCCATGGCGTTCTAGGACGAAGCAACAACCGCTATACTGCGCGCCCCGACAACACCCCCTCCCCGACCGTGCCAAGCCATCCCCTCAATTATGATGTCGTCATCCTCGGCGCCGGCGCCGCCGGGCTCATGTGTGCCCTCACCGCCGGCCAGCGCGGGCGACGGGTGCTGGTGGTGGAAAAGGCCAACAAGGTGGGCAAGAAGATCCTCATGTCCGGTGGCGGCAAGTGCAATTTCACCAACCTGGCGGTGGAACCGGACAACTTCATCTCCGCCAATCCCCACTTCTGCAAGGCGGCATTGAAGCGCTACAGCCAGTGGGATTTCATCGACCTGGTTCGGCGCCACGGCATCCCCTACGAGGAGCGTGATCACGGCCAGTTGTTCTGTCTCAACTCAGCAAAAGACATTCTCAATATGCTGCTGGAGGAGTGTGAATTGGCGGGCGTTGCCATCAAGACCCACTGCGATGGCGCCACGGTCAAGGCCCTGCCGGTGACCGTCCTCGCCGACAACCACGGCGAGGAGGACCGCGGCCCGCGCTTCGATGTCGAGCTTAGCCAGAGCCAGACACCGCTGAGGGTGAAGGCCCATTCCCTGGTGGTGGCCACCGGCGCCCTGTCCATCCCCACCCTGGGGGGCAGTGGCCTCGGCTACGACCTTGCCCGCCAGTTCGGTCTCGGTCTCGTCGAGCGCCGCGCCGGCTTGGTGCCCTTCATGTTCAGCGACGCCACCAAGGGTCTGTGCGAACGCCTGTCGGGGCTGGCCCTGCCCGTCGCCATCGGCTGCAATGGCCGGGCGTTTCGCGAAAACCTGCTGTTCACCCACCGCGGCATCAGCGGGCCAGCCATTTTGCAGATCTCCAACTACTGGCTGCCCGGCGACGCCGTCACCGTCAACCTGCTGCCGGAGCTGGACGCCGGTGCCTGGCTGCTGGACGCCAAGCGCCGCAACGCTCGCCAGCGCCTGCGCACCGTGCTCGGCGAGCGGCTTTCCCGTGGACTGGTGCAGGAGCTGCAAGCCCTGTGGTGGCCGGCACAGGCGGAAACGACCCTGGCGGAATTCGCCGACCGGTCGCTGCTGGAGATCGGCGAGCGCCTCAACCGCTGGCGCCTGAAACCCTCCGCCACCGAGGGCTACCGCACCGCCGAAGTGACCCTCGGCGGCGTCGATACCGGCGGCATCAGTTCCCGCACCATGGAGGCCAGATCACAACCTGGCCTGTACTTTATCGGCGAAGTGCTGGATGTCACCGGCCATCTGGGCGGCTACAACTTCCAGTGGGCCTGGTCGTCCGGTTACAGCGCGGGACTCGTGGTGTAAGATTCGCGCCCGGCCACAACCCCGCCCCGCCATGCTGCGACTGTCCGACCTCAAGCTGCCCCTCGATCACGACGCTGCCCAGTTGCGCGCCGCCATCGTCCGCGCCCTGGGGGTCCGCGACGGGGAGTTGCGCGACTACACCCTGTTCAAGCGCAGCCACGATGCCCGCAAAAAGGGCCATATCCAGTTTATTTATCAGGTTGATGTCAGCCTCGACCCGGCCCGGGAAAAAACGCTGCTGGCTCGGGGAAAACCCTGGATAACGCCGAGTCCCGACACCCGCTATCGCTTTGTCGCCGAGGCGCCAGCGGACTTTCCCACCAGCCCCGGCCAGCGCCCAGTGATCATCGGCTTTGGCCCCTGCGGCATACTCGCCGCCCTGGTGCTGGCGCAGATGGGGTTTAGGCCCATCGTGCTGGAACGCGGACAGCCGGTGCGCCAGCGCAGCCGTGACACTTGGGATCTGTGGCGCCGCCGCGAACTGCACACCGAATCCAATGTGCAGTTCGGCGAGGGCGGCGCGGGCACCTTTTCCGACGGCAAGCTGTACAGCCAGATCAAGGATCGCCGCCACCTGGGCCGCAAGGTGCTCAGCGAATTCGTCAAAGCCGGCGCCCCCGAGGAAATCCTGCTGGTGAACAAGCCCCATATCGGCACCTTCAAGCTGGTGAAGATGGTGGAGAACATGCGCGCCGAGATTCTTCGCCTCGGCGGCGAGATCCGCTTTGGCGAAAAGGTGGAAACCCTGCACCGCGAACCAGGCGCCGATGGCAGCGGCCAGGTTACCGGGGTGACCCTGGCCAGCGGCGAGGTGCTGCACAGCCGCCAGGTGATTCTCGCCGTCGGCCACAGCGCCCGCGACACCTTCCGCATGCTGCTGGATCAGGGGGTGTACATCGAGCCCAAGCCCTTCTCCATCGGCTTTCGCATCGAACATCCCCAGTCCCTCATCGACGCCGCCCGCTTCGGCCCCCAGGCGGGCCACCCCCTGCTGGGGGCAGCGGACTACAAGTTGGTGCATCACTGCGGCAATGGCCGCAGCGTGTACAGTTTCTGCATGTGCCCCGGCGGCACCGTGGTGGCCGCCACCTCCGAGGAGGGCCGGGTGGTAACCAACGGCATGTCCCAGTATTCCCGCAACGAACGCAACGCCAACGCCGCCCTGGTGGTGGGCATCGACCCCGAGCGGGACTACCCCGGCGACCCCCTGGCGGGCATCGACCTGCAGCGGCGGCTGGAATCCCTGGCCTTCGACATGGGTGGCGGCAACTACAATGCCCCGGCGCAACGGGTGGAGGATTTTCTGGCGGGCAGGCCCTCGACGCAGTTGGGGGAGGTAATTCCCTCCTACCAGCCCGGCGTCACCCCCACCGACCTGTCCCCCTTGCTGCCGGATTTCGCCATCGCCGCCATCCGCGAGGCGATTACCGCCTTCGACCGGCAGATCAAGGGCTTCGCCCTGCCGGATGCGGTGCTTACCGGCGTCGAAACCCGCACCTCCTCCCCCATCTGCATCCGCCGCGGCGAAGACCTGCAAAGCCTCAATACCCGCGGCTTGTATCCCGCTGGGGAGGGGGCCGGATATGCGGGTGGAATTCTGTCAGCGGCCATCGACGGCATTCGCGTGGCGGAGGCGGTGGCACTAGCGATCACCCAAACACCTGCAAACTGAAAACTGACAACTGAAAACTGAAAACTGACAACTGACAACTGACAAAGCCAAGTGGAGTCCCCCCCTGGATTCCAGTAAAATGCCCGCCCGGGCTTGCCGGCCCCCCATCGATGTGTGTCATCGATAGCCCCGCCACCGGCTACCACCGGAACGGGTAAACCCATCCATCACGAGGAATCATCCGTGCTTGAAGCCTACCGTCAACACGTTGCAGAACGCGCCGCCGAGGGTGTGCCGCCCAAACCCCTCAACGCCGAGTGGACCGCCCAACTGGTGGAATTGCTGAAGAATCCACCCGCCGGGGAGGAAGCCTTCCTGCTCGACCTGATCACCCATCGCGTTCCCCCCGGTGTGGACGACGCCGCTTATGTAAAGGCAGGCTTTCTCAGCGCCATCACCAGCGGCGAGGCGACCTCCCCCCTGATCGACCGCGCCAAGGCCGTCGAACTGCTGGGCATGATGCTGGGGGGCTACAACATCGCCACCCTGGTGAACTTGCTCGACGACGCCGAGGTTGGCGCACTGGCCGCCGAACAGCTCAAGCACACCCTGCTGATGTTCGACGCCTTCCACGATGTGGAGGAAAAAGCCAAGGCAGGCAACGCCAACGCCAAGGCCGTGCTGCAATCCTGGGCCGACGGCGAGTGGTTCCTGTCCCGTCCCGAGGTGCCCGAAAAGATCACCACCGCCGTGTTCAAGGTGACCGGCGAAACCAACACCGACGATCTCTCCCCCGCGCCCGATGCCTGGAGCCGTCCCGACATTCCGCTCCACGCCCGCGCCATGTACAAGATGGCCCGCGATGGCATCACCCCCGACGAGCCCGGCGCCGTAGGCCCCATGCAGCAGATCGCGGCGTTGCAGGCCAAGGGCTACCCGGTGGCCTTTGTCGGCGATGTGGTGGGCACCGGTTCATCCCGCAAGTCCGCCACCAATTCGGTGCTGTGGTTCTTCGGCGAGGATGTACCCGGCGTGCCTAACAAGAAAGCCGGTGGCATCTGCATCGGCGGCAAGGTGGCCCCCATCTTCTACAACACCATGGAGGACTCCGGCGCCCTGGTGTTCGAGGCCCCGGTGGACGACATCGGCTATGGTCAGATCATCGATATCTTCCCCTACCAGGGTAAAATCACCGAACATGCCAGTGGCGAGGTGATCTCCGAGTTCAGCCTCAAGTCCGATGTGCTGCTGGATGAAGTGCGCGCCGGCGGGCGCATCAACCTGATCGTCGGCCGCGGCCTCACCAAGCGCGCCCGGGAGGCCCTGGGCCTGCCCCCCAGCACCCTGTTCCGCACCCCCGAACAGCCCGCCGACAGCGGCAAGGGTTTCACCCTGGCGCAGAAAATGGTGGGCGCGGCCTGCGGCATGACCGGTGTGCGTCCCGGCACCTACTGCGAGCCACACATGACCACCGTCGGCTCCCAGGACACCACCGGCCCCATGACCCGGGACGAACTGAAGGATCTGGCGTGCCTCGGCTTTTCCGCCGACCTGGTCATGCAATCCTTCTGTCACACCGCCGCCTACCCCAAGCCGGTGGATATCGACACCCAGCACACCCTGCCGGACTTCATCCAGAACCGCGGCGGCGTGAGCCTGCGCCCCGGTGACGGCATCATCCACAGCTGGCTCAACCGCATGCTGCTGCCGGATACCGTGGGCACCGGCGGTGACTCCCACACCCGCTTTCCCATGGGCATTTCCTTCCCCGCCGGCTCCGGCCTGGTGGCCTTCGCCGCGGCCACCGGCGTGATGCCCCTGGACATGCCGGAATCGGTGCTGGTGCGCTTCAAGGGCCAGATGCAGCCCGGCATCACCCTGCGGGATCTGGTGCATGCCATTCCCTACTACGCCATCAGGGAAGGGCTGCTCACCGTGGAGAAAAAGGGCAAGAAGAACATCTTCTCCGGCCGTATCCTGGAAATCGAAGGCCTCGATCACCTCACCGTGGAGCAGGCCTTTGAACTGTCCGACGCCTCCGCCGAGCGCTCCGCCGCCGGTTGCACCATCAAGCTGTCCGAGGATTCAGTGGCGGAGTACCTGCGCTCCAACATCACCCTGTTGCGCTGGATGATCGCCGAGGGCTATGGCGACCCGCGCACCATCGAGCGCCGGGTGCGCAAGATGGAGGAATGGCTGGCCAACCCGAGCCTGATGGCAGCGGATGCGGACGCCGAATACAGCGCCGTGATCGAGATCGACCTGGCTGAAGTCACCGAGCCCATCGTCTGTGCTCCCAACGATCCGGACGACGCCCGGCTGCTGTCGGAGGTGGCTGGCGACAAGGTGGACGAGGTGTTCCTCGGCTCCTGCATGACCAACATCGGCCACTTCCGCGCCGCCGGCAAGCTGCTGGAGAAGGCTCCCGCCCTGTCCACCCGCTTCTGGATCTGCCCGCCCACCCGCATGGACGAGCACACCCTGATGGAAGAGGGCTACTACAGCATCTACGGCAAGGCCGGCGCCCGTACCGAGATGCCCGGCTGCTCACTGTGCATGGGCAACCAGGCGCGAGTCACCCCCAAGTCCACGGTGCTCTCCACCTCCACCCGCAACTTCCCCAATCGCCTCGGGGATGGCGCCAATGTCTACCTCACCTCGGCGGAACTGGCCTCGGTGGGCGGCATCCTGGGCCGTTTGCCCACGGTGGCGGAATACATGGAATACGCGAAAACCATCGACTCCATGGCGGCGGACATCTACCGCTACATGAACTTCGACCAGATCGCGTCCTTCCAGAAGTCCGCCGAGGACGGCAAGCGCATCGCCGCCGAACTGATAGTGAATGTGGCCTGATCGGGCTGGCGATACACAGGAAACCCCGCTTCGGCGGGGTTTCTCTTTTACGGTCAGGATAAAGTCCATGCGGTTTCCATGGCGATTGCTCTGCAACGAGTGTCATAATTTGTGCTTGCGGCTCCACACTCTCTGACCCGGCATTTATTTTCAATCATAAAAAGGGCCACCAATGGCAATCAGATTCGACAATCAGGTAGTGATCATCACCGGCGCTGGCCAGGGGCTGGGGCGGGAATACGCGCTGAATCTCGCCCGTCGCGGCGCCCGTGTGGTGGTGAATGATCTCGCCGGCATCGACGAAGCCGGGGGCTCGGCGGCGGATGCCGTGGTGCGCGAGATAGCAGGTTTTGGCGGGGCGGCGGTGGCCTCTCACGATTCGGTGTCGACACCGGAGGGTGGCAGAGCCATCGTCGACTGCGCGCTGGACAACTTCGGCACGGTTGACGCGGTGATTCACAATGCCGGCGTGTGGCGCCACGAACCCTTCGAGAACATGACCGTCGACAATCTCGACCCCGTGCTCGATGTTCACCTGCGCGGCGCCTTTTTTGTCACCCAGCCCGCCTGGACCATCATGAAGGCAAAGGGCTATGGCCGCATCGTCCTGACCAGTTCCAGCAGTGGCGCCTTCGGCAGGATCCGCGGCAGCAACTACGCCGCGGCCAAGGCCGGCATGCTCGGCCTCGGTCGGGCACTGGCTCTGGAGGGAGGCGACCATGGCATCAAGGTCAACTGCATCCTGCCCATCGCCCCCTTCCGCAAGCGAGCGGATGTGCCAGCGGAACTGATCGAGCAACTTTACAGCGCCGGACTGGATCCGGATGACGCCGCGCCGGAACAGGTGGCGCCCATGGTGGTATACCTGGCCAGCAGCGCCTGCGCCGTCAACGGCGAGGCGTTTTCCGCGGGAGGTCGCCGCTTCGGGCGGGTGTTCATCGCCGTCGCCGACGGCTGGCTGGGGCCAGACCAGGGCTGCGCCAGCGCCGAGGATATCGAGGCGCACCTCGCCGATATCGAGGACCTGAGCCGCTATAAGGTGCCGGGGTTTTCCTTCGAGGAACTGAAGGATATCGGCGAGATGATCAAGGCCCGCAAAGCCAGCCTAGGGTAGCGTCGGGGCAGGACCTGTTGTCGCGGTCCACGATTGCCGGTTCGTGGCCAGCCCGAGCACGGTAGTCCGTGCTCGGGCTGCCTACTGCCATCAGGGGGCCTGTCATCAAGGCACCAACTGTCCCCGCACCTCGCCGGCTGGATGGGCGGCGCTGTGCACATTGATGTACAGGTTGCCCGCCTTGAAGGCTTGGTATTGCTCGTCGTTCAGCTTCGCGCCCTCGGGCACCGACCAGGTGCCCTCAGCAGTCTCCTCCAGGGGAATGGCCACGGGACCGTTGCCATCAGGGGGCGCCATATGGATATGGGCCATGGTGCCGGCGACATTCTCCGTGGTGACGCTACCGCTGATGGCGCGATCCTTCCCCACCACGATCACCCCACTGCCGCTGCCCGCGGTTTCCACCGGCGGCACCTCGGCGGCGCCGGACAGGGTGACCTCGACATGCCGTTCACCGGCCAGCGTGGCGGCGCTGAACAGCAGGGCCAATACCAGCCCCACCACGGGTGTGAGATATCTTGCTGATGCGTTCTTGTACATTGTTGACTCCTCGTTTTATTCATGTCGTCCGAGTCCGCCGTTGGAACCCGGTCTCGCGCCGGCGGTAGAGGCCAGCGGTCCTGACACTTTAGCAGCGAAGCCACGGAATTGCAGAAAGAACCGCCGCCCACTGGGTTAGCCTGGGCAGTGTGTTTTGACCAGCACCCTGGAAAAAGTTTCCTATACTGGATTCAGGGTGTGGAGGTTCTGTCGGCACGCTCGTCGTATGACAGCCTGGCCACGCCCCAATGGATGTCATGGCATGGAGAGTGGATCCTGTGCGCAAGTGGCTGCTGTGTCTGTTGCCGCTGGTCCTGCTGGGGGCGGCCCTGGTGGTGGAGGTGCGCACATCCCTGGTGCAGTCCCAGGTGTTCCCACGCCTCGCCAGCGAGATGTCCTTCCAGGTGGAAACGGGGCCTTCGCACGCCATCCGCTTTCCCGACCACGGTCCCCACAACCTGCGCAACGGCTATGTGGCCCTGCCAGACTTCACCAGGCGACTGGAGACCCGCGGTTTTGCCGTCAGCCACCAGGCCCGCTTCTCACCGCGACTGCTGGAGTTCGTCGACCACGGTGGCAACCCCCCCTACCGGGAAAAGATCCAGACCGGGCTGACCATCCGCGATGACGACGATATCCCCCTGTTCATCGCCCGCCATCCCCAGCGCGTCTACGGGGATTTCAGCCAGATTCCCCCGCTGCTGGTGGATGCCCTGCTGCATATCGAAAACCGCGAACTGCTCAACCGCGACCACCCCCGCCACAATCCCGCCATCGAGTGGGACCGCCTGGCGGAAGCCCTGTTCCGCCAGGCCGGCAACCGGGTGCTGGGCAACGGCCAGACCCCGGGTGGCAGCACCCTCGCCACGCAACTGGAAAAATACCGCCACTCCCCGAGGGGCCAGACCCCGGACATCACGGAAAAGCTGCGCCAGATGGTATCCGCGACGGTGCGCGCCTATAGCGAGGGGCCCGATACCACCCTCGCCAGCCGGCGCATCGTGCGCGACTATGTCAACACCACGCCCCTGGCGGGACGACCCGGTTACGGCGAGGTGCACGGCATCGGCGACGGCCTGTGGGTCTGGTTCGGCATCGACTTTCCCGAAGCCAACGCCCTGCTCTCCCTGCCCCCGGCCGCGGACGATGAGCAGTTGACGGAACAGGCCCGGGTGTTCAAGGCCACCCTCAGCCTGCTGCTGGCCCAGCGTCGCCCCTCCCACCTGCTGATCGACGGTCGCGGTGAACTGGCGCGGCTCACCGACAGCCACCTGCGCCTGCTCGGCGACGCCGGCATCATCGATGCGCGGCTGCGGGACGCCGCCCTGGCCCAGCCCCTGGTGTTCCGCCACCGCCCGCCATTGCCAACGCCACCCTCCTTCGTGGAGCAGAAGGCGGTCAACAGCGTGCGCACCGAGCTGCTGGCGGCGCTTGGGCTCGACAGTCTCTACGCCCTGGACAAGCTCGATCTGGCGGTGAAGACCACGGTGCTGAGCGGCGTCCAGGAGGAGGTCACCCGGGTGCTGAAAAGCCTCAAGGACGAGGATTTCGCCCGCGCCAACGGCCTGCTGGGGGAGCGGATGCCGCGGGCGGACCAACTCGGCACGGTGGATTTCAGCGTGCTGCTCTACGAGCGCACGGCGCGCGGCAACCTGCTGCGGGTGCAGGCGGACAACCTGGACCGCCCCTTCGACCTCAACGACAGCTCCAAGCTGGACCTCGGTTCCACCGCCAAGCTGCGCACCCTGGCCACCTATCTGGAAGTCATCGACATTCTCCACCAACGCTATGCCGCCTTGCCGGCGCACCAGAGACCCGAGGCGGAATCCGTGCGCAACGATCCCCTGCGTCAGTGGGTTCTGCGGCATCTGCAACAGCACCCCGGGACCACCCTGGCCGAGACCCTCGACGCCGCCATGGGGCGCACCTATTCCGCCCACACCGGGGAGCGGTTCTTCACCGCCGGCGGCGCCCATTTCTTCAACAACTTCGACAATCGCGACAATCACCGGGTGATGACCGTGGCGGAGGCCTTCAACCGCTCCGTGAACCTGGTATTCATCCGCATGATGCGAGATATCGCGCGCTTCCATATCGCCGAGATCTCCGGTGTCGACGACATCTTGAGCAATGCCAACAGTCCACTGCGCCAGCAGTACCTGAAACGCTTTGCCGACATGGAGGGCCGCGACTTTCTGCGGGATTTCCACCGCGCCTACCGCGGCAAAACCGAACAACAGCGCATTGCCCTGCTGGCCCAGCGCACCCAGCCGGCGCCGCGGCGCCTGGCGATGGCTTTCCGCGCCGTCTACCCCGAGGCGAGCAGCACCGCCCTGGCCGATTTCCTGGCCATGCGGCTGGACGCCCAAACGCTCGCCGCCTCGGATATTGAAGCCCTGTACGGCCAGTACGATCCGGCCCGTTTCAACAGCAATGACCAGGCCTACCTGGCGGGCGTCCACCCCCTGGAATTGTGGCTGGCGGCCTATCTGCGGGAATACCCTGACGCCACATTGGGGCAGGTGTTCGACGCCAGCCGCGAGGCCCGCCAGGTGGCCTACACTTGGCTGTTCCGCACCAGTCGCTGGAACGCCCAGCAGAATCGCATCCGCATCGTTCTGGAACAGGACGCTTTTGAAGCCATTCACCGCCAGTGGCAGCGGCTCGGCTACCCCTTTCCCCGTCTCACCCCGTCCTACGCCACCGCCCTGGGGGCCTCCGCCGACCGCCCCAGCGCCCTGGCGGAACTGATGGGTATCATCATCAACCACGGCTGGCGGCTGCCCACCACCCAGATCGACAGCCTGGTGTTCGCCGCCGGCACCCCCTACGAGACCGCTTTCCGCCACCAACCGGTGGCGGCCGAGCAGGTGCTTTCCCCGGAGGTAAGCGATACCCTGCGGCGCGCCCTGGTGGGCGTGGTGGAAAGCGGCACGGCACGGCGTCTCAACGGGGTGTTCCGGGACGCCCGCGGCGAACCCCTGGAGGTGGGCGGCAAGACCGGCACCGGGGACCACCGCAACAAGCGCTTCGCCAGCGGCGGGCGCCTGCTGGAGTCGCAAGTGGTGAACCGCAACGCGATCTTTACTTTCTTTATCGGCGACCGCTATTTCGGCACCATCGTCGCCCATGTGGCCGGGCCCCGGGCACAGCACTTCGACTTCACCAGCGGCCTCGCCGCCCAGCTGCTCAAGACCCTGGCACCGGCCTTCGAGGCCCTGCCCGGCGGCGAATCCCCGCTGGTGCTGGACGGCAACCAGGCCCTTTCACAGAGCGGCCACGCCACCCAGCCTTCGAGATAGCTTTCAAGATAGCCCTCGAGATAGCCGTCGGCGGCGGCCACCCTTGCCTTGCACGCCACTTTGGGGACAAGATCACGCTTCTTGTCTCCTTGGCACCCGCTTCTCCAATTCCGACCCGACAACAAGGATAATCACCATGCAAAAACTGCGCGTCATCCAATGGACCACCGGCAAGGTGGGCAAATTCACCCTGCGGGCCATTCTCGAAGATCCCAGGCTGGAGCTGGTGGGGGTCTACGCCCACTCTCCGGAAAAAGTCGGCCTGGATGCCGGGGAATTGTGCGGGCGCGCCCCATGCGGCATCCGCGCCACCGCCAATATCGAGGATCTGGTGGCCCTGGGGGCGGACACCGTCATCTACACCCCCTTCATGGCGGATGTCGACCAGGTGGCAAGGCTGCTGGAAAGCGGGCTGGATGTCATCAGCACCAATCTATTCGTCAATGTCGGCGGCGTGAATTCCGAAGCCGGCAAGACCCTGGAAGCGGCCTGCCAGCGGGGCGGCAGCTCCCTGTACATCACCGGCGTGCACCCGGGCTGGGCCAACAGTATCGCTGTCTCCCTCGGCGCCGTGTGCCGGCGGGTTCAGTGCGTGTCCCTGTTCGAGTCCGCCGACTGCTCCGGCTACCAGTCCCCGGAAACCTGGCTGGCCATGGGTATGTCGATGCCGGAACCCACCGAGGAAGTGATCGGCAATGCCCGGGCCTGGCTCACCTCCTTTGCCGATGCCACCCGGCGCATGGCCGAGGCCATGGCCTTCGACCTCGATGAGCTGCGCTTTTCAGTGGCATTCGCCAAGACCTCGGAGACAGTGGATCTCGGCTGGTTCCGCATGGAGAAGGACACCATTGGCGCGGTGCGCGGCGGCTGGGACGGCATCGTGGACGGCAAGACCGTGGCGCGGATCCGTGTCACCTGGTATCTCACCGACAAGCTCAACGAGGGCTGGGAATTCGACGACGACCACTACCACCTGGTGGTGGACGGCGACCCCGGTATCGAGGCCCGCATCCGGTTCGTGAAGCCGGACTACTGGGGGCCGGGAGAGTGGGAGATTCTCACCGCCCTGCCCGCGGTCAACGCCGCGTTCGCCATTCAGGCGGCGCCCCCCGGCATCGTCACCCTGCGCCACGCCGGGCTGCTGACGGCCCCGGCGGGGGTGTGGACAGGCGATTGATCGAGGGTCAATTTACTGTGGCGCGTCGTGCTTTTCCCCGAGGCGCGCCAGCCGCTCGCTGGCCAGGCGCCACTCGGGGGAGATTTCCAGGGCCAGCCGGTAATTGTGTTCGGCTTCCGCCAGCCGCCCCTTGTTCTCCAGCACGATGCCCTTGTTGAGATGCACCACATGGGCGCGGCGGATGCCCAGCTCCAGGGATCTGTCGTAGAACTCGATGGCCCTGTCGAGATCCTCCCCGAGAAAGTACAGGTTGCCCAGGTTGACATAGATTTCCGGCAGATCGGGCTTGAGTTCGAAGGCCGTGCGGTAGTCGGCGAAGGCCGCCTGATAATTTTCCTGGGCGGCGAACAGGATGCCCCGGTTGATGTGCAGGGCCGCGAGATCCCGTCGCGAGTAAAGCTCCGGGTAGGCCAGGGCCCGGGTGCAGGAAGTTTCGCTGAAGGCACTGAACCTGGGCTGGGCGGAAGCCAGGCTGGCCTCGTGGGAACAGGCCCGGGCATCGTCGGAGCCGTGCAGCACGGTGACGGACTGGGCATGGGCGATGGCGGAACAGCAGGCCAGCACAATGCCAAGGGACAGGGAACCGGCGATGTTCATGGCGAAGGCACCTGAGGCTATTTATCGAAGTCTAGGCCAGGTTCACCCCCCAGGTCCCTCCACCCTTAGTCGATTTTCTTTCCAAAAACCCTGTGTAAATACTTTGATGTTTTATGGCCGCGCCGCCATCAGAGCCGAAACCTGTCCGGCACCTGGCTGAAATCCACTCCCCACAACACCGGCACCAGAAAGTACACCACCAGCACCACCAACACCGCGGCGATCAGGTTGAGGGCAAAACCCACCTTCACCATTTCCTGAATGGTGAGCTTGTTGGTGGCGAAGATGATGGCGTTGGGGGGCGTCCCCACCGGCAGCATGAAGGCGCAATTGGCGGCCATGGCGCAGGGGATCATCAGCGCGTAGGGGTGGGTGTTGATGGCCAGGGCCAGGGCCGCCACCACCGGCAGGATCATGGTGGCGGTGGCGGTATTGGAGGTGATCTCGGTCAGGAACAGAATCAGCAGGGTGGAGGTGGCGATGATCAACAGCAGGTGCATGCCATCCAGCACCGAGAACTGCCCCCCCAGCCAGTGGGACAGCCCGGTCTCGCGGAACCCCGCGGCGATGGCCAGGCCGCCGCCGAACAGCAGCAGGATGCCCCAGGGGATATGGATCGAGTCCTTCCACACCAACACCCGGGATTCCCCCTTGGCCCTGGCCGGCACGATAAACAGCAGCAGGGCAGCCAGCACGGCGATCATGCCATCCCGCAGCTCCGGGAGGATCTCCACCCAGATGAATGTGCGGGTGATCCACAGGAAGGCGGCCAGGGCGAATACCGCCGCCACCACCTTTTCCTGAAAGGACATCGGCCCCAGTGAATTCCTTTCCTGCTGGATAAAACCCCGCCCGCCGGGCAGGCCGCGAATCTTCATGCGAAACACCACATGCCCCAGGTAAAACCAGGCCACCGCCAGCAGCACGATCACCAGCGGCACGCCGATGGCCATCCAGGAGGCAAAGGAAATATCGATGTCGAACAGTTGCTTCACCTGGGCGGCGAAAATGATATTGGGGGGTGTGCCGATCAGGGTGCCGAGACCGCCGATGGTGCCGGCGTAGCCGACACCGAAAATCAGCGCCTTCTCGAAGCGGGGCAGGTCGCTCTCCTCCGGCTTGCCCTTGAGGGCCACCGCCACCTCGCTGGTGATGGCCAGCGCCATGGGCACCATCATCATCACCGCCGCGGTGTTGGACACCCACATGGACAGGAAGGCGGTGGCCAGCATGAAGCCCAGCAGTATGCGCTGGGTACTGGTGCCGACAAAGGCGATGATGGCCAGCGCCATGCGTTTGTGGAGGTTCCATTTCTCCATGGCGGTGGCGATGAAGAAGCCACCCAGGAACAGGTAGATGATGTCGTCCCCGTAGGCGGAGGTGACGGTGCCGCTGTCCAGGGCGCCGGTGAGGGGCAGCAGCACAATGGGCACCAGGGAGGTGGCGGGAATGGGAATGGCCTCGGTGATCCACCAGGTGGCCACCCACAGGGTGGTGGCCAGCACCGCCCGCCCCTCGTAGCTCAGCCCCTCAGGGGCGAAAGTGAACAGGGTTATGACAAACAGCAACGGGCCCAGCACCAGGCCGACTGTCTGCCCGGAGGTATAGGCGCGATCCTCGGCGGCATCGGGCTGGGCCTGCCGGGGGTGCCTGATCTGCCGCCACTGTCTGGTCAGAAAACGCTTCATGGAAACACTCTGCTTGTTATCGATGTCGTCGGGGGCGGGCAGGATTTCCCGCAGACTTTATTTGCACATCGCGATTTGCACTTCGCAGCCCGGTCAGCACCCAGGGCAAGGCTTTCGAGACACGCCGTGAACCCCCCCCCCGGGGCCCGCCCGCCATCACACAGTGGGGGGGGTAGG
>JBJHDJ010000017.1:0-16750 GCA_050486485.1 Porticoccaceae bacterium | reverse complement strand
CCCGCAAGCGGGCCGCGGATTCCTGAGGCCGCAGGCAATATCCGCGCCCTTTGAAACCGCAACGGATTGACCTCTATGCCAACAGGCTTTTCACTGTTCCATTCCTGGACTCCTCCCCGACTGATCGACACGATCAAATCCTGCCAACAAGGTACTCGCGCCTGCACACCGACCACCCTGAGACAACCTGCCCTGCTGGACAATTGTCACTACCCAACAGCACAACCGTGGCTGCTTTCCATGATTACTCCGGGATTGTCGACTCGGCTTCATTCTCCGGGGTAACGGTTTCCGAAAGAGTTCCGGGTACATCTTCCAGGTCACCGGGCTCTCTGTCAGGTCTCAGTTCCGCCGAATCCACAACGCTGGTTGTCGCCAAGTCCCCTGTCCGCATGTTATTGGGCAAATCGTCGAACTGGGGCAAGCCGCGCATGCGGGCACGCATTTCGCCGGTAATGGCCAGCAGATCCTGTTCGCCCCTCAGCACCCTGGGAGTGATAAATACCAGCAACTCTGTGCGGTTGGTTCGCTTGGCGGTACGCCCGAACAGATTGCCAACCAGGGGAATGCCATGCAGTACGGGAACACCCAGGCGACCGGTGCTGTGGTTGTCGCGGATCAGGCCGCCAAGCACCACTGTTTCCCCGGATGGCACGGCCACCCGGCTGCTGACATGGCGCTCCAGAAAGCTGCGCTGTGAAGTGGCTGTGTCCACCGGGCCTATGTCGGTGACGGACTGCATGATATCCATGGTGACCAGCCCTCTGGCGTTCACCGACGGAGTAACCTGCAGCTTCACCCCCGTATCCCGGTATTGGATGGAACTGGTGATGGTGCCGCCATCGGTAACGGTTTGGGCGGACTGCACCGGCTGTTGATCCCCCACATGGATATTGGCGGTACGGTTTTCCAACACCATGATGGATGGGGTGGAAATCACATTGACCAGAGATTTTTCCGCCAGGGCATTGATGACCCCCCGCAGGGCCCCGGCGCTGTTGGCCACCGTGTAGGAAAACCCAGGGCTGCGCGGGCCGAATTCCGCTCCACTGCCCAGGTTGAGACGGGCGCCCCCCTGGCGATCACCCTCCAGGCTGTTGCGAAGATGCCATTCAACGCCAAACTCGAGCTCATCCGCCAGGGTCACCTCGATGATACTGGCTTCGATAAGCACCTGGGTGGGCACCAGATCCAGGGATTTCAGCACGGATTCAATTCTGGCGAATTCCCGGGGAAGGGCATGGATCAGCAGGGCGTTATTGTATTCATCGGCGACAATGCGCACGCCACCGCCAAGGCCGAAACGGACACCACTCTCACCACCGGGGGGCACCCCATCCTGGGCACCCGTGGGTCCCTGCCCTCTGGTGACGGGGCTTAGCCCGGGCGCCACACCGGAATCCCACATCAGCCCCTGCGAACCTGTGGCGCCGAACAGCCCGTTCAACATGGCTGCCAGATGGGCGGCCGTGCCGTTGCGCACCCTATAGACATGGAGCGCAGGCATGTCGTCGGGATCCCCCGGTTGGTCGAACCGTTCCACCCAGGTACCGACAACATCCAGGAAATGCGCCCTGGGGGTAACCACCAGAAGGCTGCCAAGCTGTTCCAGGGGCAGAATCCGCACCAGTTGCGCCATGCCGCCACCCTGCTCGCTGCCGAGCAGTTCCTGCAGGATTGTCCGCATCGTAGTGACGGAACTGTGCCGCAGGGGAAAGATCCCCACGGATTGTCCCGCCAGTTGGTCGACATCGAAAATGGACACCATTTCCAACCAGCCGTCGATCTGGTTGCGCCCGCCAGCCAGCACCAGCAGATTGCGGGACGGGTCGATATGTACGAAAGCCTCTTCACCGGCCACGGGCTTGAGGATGTTGGCCATCTCGGTGGCACTGATATGCCTTAGCGGCACCACCATATGGGTGAATCCTGCAGCAGCGTCGCCAGGATGGGAAAAATCGGGCGCCAGTTTCCTCAGGCTCTCTGCCGCGCCGACCAGGTAGCGACCCTCGCCGACCCGGGTCATCCGCACGCCGTTGGCCTGCAGCAGCGACTCCAGCACCGTCAACAGTTGCTCGCGGGGAACCGACTCCTGGGTGCGCAGGGTGATTGTCCCCGGCAGCGGATGCTGTACGCTGTAATCGAGCTTGAGGATATCGCCAAAAACTGCGTGCACCACTTCATCCAGGGGAGCCTGTTCAAAATTGAGCGTCACCCCAGGCCCTTCACTGACCACCGGTTGGTTGTGGCCTGGCAAGGCCACGACCGTGTCCGTGCCATGGTAGAGCACAGCTTCGCCCGATACCGGCGGCGACGGAAGATCCGGCGACGGCTCCTCGAGCACCGGATCCGCCACCACTGCCCCGACGGTATCCGGAACAGGTGCCTTGACGGCACAGCCCACTGCCGACAACAGCAGCAGTAGTGCCACGAGCTCCTTATTCCAGGTCATCCCTTTCCTCCCTTGCCCATTTGCGGTCGGAGCCGGATCCACCGGTATCCCGCTCCAACGCGAGCCGTTGTCGAACGCCACGGCCCGCCGGGCCCTGCCTGGTAAAGATCGCTTCGCGGGGCTCGACACTGTCCAGCACCCAGCCGTGAAGCGATGCATTAAGCGCCACCCGCTGACGCACGCCCGAAATATCGACAATCACGCCGGCATCCGGCCCAGTGGCAAAAACCCCCATCAAGGTTGCGTCGTCGAAGGGATCCGGCCCCGCGGAAAGCGCTGGCTCAGGTTCCAGACTCGCCAGTAGCGGTGGCCGGCGTTCGGGCCAGAACAGGGGGCGGGTCACCGTGGCGCCAATTGGCTCCGGGATGATGTCCGGCTCCACCCTAGCTTTTACAGCGGCAAACGCCTCAAGCGGCTGTGCCTGGGGCGGCGGCGCGGTGTGCAGCCACAGGGCAACCGCCATGACGGCCAGCAGGTTTATGAGCAGCGTCACACCCACAACCAGTGCCAGTCCGCGGAGGGCCATTGGCGCGAACAGCACCGCAAGGGGATTGCTCATGGCAGCCTCGGGGAACTGACCCTGACGCGTATAAACAGGTTCTGAACGCTTTCCCCGCGCCGCTGCGGTGAAGGACTGATTTCCAGTGACTCTATCGAAACCAGGGGTCTCAGGGTCGGCATCAGCATCAGGGCCTGGTCGAGAGCCTCGATGGGGCCGGTAGCGGACAATTCCACCCGAACTGCCCCGAGCTGCCCGTCTTCTTTCGAGGCCAGTACCTGGCTGGCGGACACTTCCAATCCCACCGCCCCAAGTTGCTGACGCAGCTGCTGTTGCAGGCTGGTGCCGGGGTTACTGCTATCCCCACCCGCCGCGAACGCCAGACCCGCCACGGTTCCGGCTACCTTTTCGCTGGCATGCCGCAACGACTCGGCAGCCATCACATAGCCCTCAAAACGGGCAATACGGGATTCAAGATCAGCGACGCGGTGACCACCCTCGACATACCGGTTCCACGAGGCCAGCAGGATCGCGACGGATACCAGTACCGACACCATTGCCATGACGGTAGCCACGGCGCGGGCCGCGAGCGAGAGTTGCGGGCGATCCTCGCCTTCTGTCATGGCTCACCCCCGCCATTGGCAAGTCGCAGCTCCAGGGAAAACTGCTCCAATCCGCTACGTGGGTCACGACGGATACCAGCAGGCGCTGTCACCCCTTTGAAACGCCCATCACCCGCCAGCACCTGCATATAGCCCGCCGCGCTGTTTGCCATGCCCCGCAGCCTGGCCCAGTCACCCTCAAGATGAAGGTGCTGCAAATACACATCATCCGGGGTGAGATCGGACAACTGGTCGAGCCGGTGACGGTAATCTACACGCTCCTCCACAAGTCCCTGAAGTGCCATGGCCAACTGGTTGTCCAGGTCAAGCTGACGATACAACGACAGGGCATTCGCGGCTCTACCCCTGACATCAATAAGCTGCGACTCCAGCCGCTCCGCCCGCCACTGGCGCGCCTGGCCGGGAAGCGCGAGCAAAGCCACCATCAACGCTAGAAACACCGACACCAGCACACCGAGCA
Source organism: Porticoccaceae bacterium (assembly GCA_050486485.1). Lineage (GTDB taxonomy): Bacteria > Pseudomonadota > Gammaproteobacteria > Pseudomonadales > Porticoccaceae > NAT127. The sequence goes on along the minus strand of JBJHDJ010000017.1, from coordinate 12,716 downwards.
CCCCGAGCCGCCAACGGAATTGCCACGCCCTTACCCCCTCGCCAAATCCCCGCAAGATCACCGGCAAACCGTCATCGGTGACGCACCAGGCCTCGACTTTGGACTCACCAGACCGCACACCGGGTTTATGCAGATACTGATGAATCATCCCGCGGCAGGCGATCGCCAGCACCACGTCAAGCTGGCCGTCGACACGGGATTTCAGGGTCCACCCGTGACAGCTCTCCCCTGACGGAAAGGGGCTGCTGACTCCGACTTCGAGCTCCATGGCCGTTGCCAGGAAGGGTTCCGCCGACAGGGGTAACTGACAGTGTCGAAACAACACCAGACTGCCGGGGACCAGAATGGCCCGGCAATGGCCCTGGTTCAGGGATGGCGGCCCCGGCAGCGGTGTTTCCGCCTGGAACCAGCGGCAGGAAGGTGCTCCCATGCTCATGAGTTTCACCGGACTCTCCAGATACCAGCGCATTCCCCCCCGGCCATCAAGGAACAGTTCGCGAATGGCGAGTCTCAGCACCCACAACCAGGAAAACACTGTGGAAAACAACCAGGGGTGGCGACTGGGGATAACATCCCTATCCATCATTTATCTCCATAACCCAATATGTTCAGGGCTTCCCGGCACCTTGCTCCGCGCCGACAAAAACCAGCGGGTGAACCCGGGTGAACTGCCACGGGACACTGTCGCCGATGACAGTGATCGCCGCCCAGACACGCTGCCTGATCAGGTGATCCGGATGCAGCCGCACATCCAGGTCGAGGCGGTACCTTTGACCGGGTACCGCCGTCAGCGGACCACCTGCGATGGCGGCGGAAATAGCAAGACCACCGGGTTTGTCGCCACGGGCAGCCAGGATGTCCGATACTGCCTGCCTGTCACCCCCGGCCAGGGCAAGCAATACACCGTGGGGAGCAGCGAGGGGATCCACGGCCCCATCCAGCCCTGGCAGTGCATGAATCTCATTGCCGACCCTGTCATAAACGGCACGAGACATGCCCGGCACCTTCAGCAGATCCTCAACCACCAGGAGCGGGCCATAAAAGCCGTCGTCCGGGGAGCCCGGTTGCCGCCACTTCACCAGCGTTTCGGCCAATTGCCCGGCATCGGCCCGCGTCATGCCTCCTACCTGGTGAAAGAGCTCCAGCAGCAGTTCCAGTGGCGCCTGGTTGAGGTTGACAAGGCCAGCGACCGGTGTTGCGGTGGCGCTAACTGGCAGGCCGGACAAAATGTACTGGCCACCAAAAATCGTCCGGCCCTGGTAATCACCTTGATTGCGGGCCAATACCAGATCCCGCATCAGCAGGTGGGCGGCTCCCCGGGCGGCGGCTTCCGACCGGGCCTGTTCCAGCTGCAAGCGGGTGAGTTGCACATCCAGGCGGGATTGGTGCATGAGTCCGGCGACCAATAGGGACAGGCCCGCCACCACCCACAGCACCAAAGCGACCACCATGCCATCCTGAAACCCCGGGCCAATGGGCAGTATCGCGACCCTCACCGCCAGAGCCTGTCCATGTCTGGAGCCACCAGCAGCTCGGGCCATTCGCGGCCGGCCGCCGACAGGCGGAGGCTGACCGCTGCGGGATGCCTTCCCAATTCTGGGTCCCAGGTTTGCAGCCAGTCGCCGTTTATCTCCCCAAGGTAGGCAAGGGAGAAGTGCTCGACTCCATCCACCAACACATGCTTTCTGGCACTGCCCCAGGCCTCCTCCCGCCGCGAAGAATCCCGCAGGCGCTGGTGAGGCACGAACTGAATCAGCAGACTCTCCTCCTCCAGATACAAACGCTTGCCGTGCAATCCGGCCATGCCGTCCACACCCCGCAACGGTGCCACCCAGCGCAACTCATCCGGGGCGCCTGCGAAGAACACCGCCGGGCTGCGCTCGAGCTGGATCGGTATTGCCTGACGCAGGCTGTCACGGAGAAACTGGCTGACCAGTCGCATCTGCTCAAGCTGTCTCACATCCCGGTCAAGTCTCATGCCGGCTTTGGCAAGGCCGTTGAGCGCGCTCAGAGTCACCAGCAGGACCAGCGACAACACGGTTACCGATACCAACACCTCCACCAGGGAGAATCCCCGCCCGCGACGAAATGTTGGCGGTCCAAAGATGCTCATCGGCGGGACGCTTCGGGAACGATGGTTTCCAGGGTCACCTGCCGCATCCCGCCCCCCGCCGGCCAGCTGACTTCCACGGACAACTGCCAGAGATCGATGCCGGGCTCCTCCCGTTGGGACGGCACTTCCCGACTGATAAGCTGCCAGCGGAATTCCCGCCAGGTACCTTCTTCCCACAAGCCGCCGTCGACCACAGACGGATACGCTGCCAGTACCGACTGGGCCAGTAGCAGCCCCTGGGTATAACCCTCATCGACCCGCACATTGCGCAAGGCTCCGGCGACAGCCTGGTAAAGCATACCCAGGCACAGGCCCGCAATGGCCAAAGCCACCAGGGCCTCCACCAGGGAAAACCCCCACTGAGCGGCGTTTGGAGCCTTCATAGCGGCAACTCGCGGGTTACCCTGCCCAGCAGCCAGTCCACCCGCACACGCATACCTTGTCCACTTTCACGCCACAGGGTAATGCTGCCGCCGCTGGAAGAGCCGTCCGGATAAAAACGGATCACACCCACTATAGTGGGTGCCGACAGCTCCTCGGCCACCACGACCTGAACCGACAGCCGGCTGTCCAACAGCCTGGTATTGTCATCATTAAGGACACCGTCAACCTCCACTACACCGTAGCGGCCTTTTTCCGGGTCTACTTTCAGGTCCAGGGCGACACCGCCGGTGATGGCTCGGTAACGAGCCGAAGTAGCAGTTGTCGCCAGCTCACGCACGGTTTCCCGGTATCGCACGCCCTCATAGAGCAGGAAGGCCCTGGGAGCGGCAATTACCGCCACCATGGCCACCACGGCCATGGCGACCATCAGCTCCAGCAGTGTAAAACCTTGCACGCTCATCCGGGCTCCTGGCATTGGCACATTCAGTCCACGGACAATCGGTGTATTCAACATCAAGGTTGACCCCAACTGGTGATATCTGCGTTTTCGCCTTCGCCACCGGGGACACCATCAAAACCGAGACTGTAGATATCGAACGCCCCATGCTGTCCGGGGTGGCGATAGTGGTAGGGATTCCCCCACGGGTCTTTTGGCACCGTGCTGGACCTGAGATAGGGCCCGTGCCAACCGGTAACCCCGGGTGGCTCGCGCACCAGCGCCTGCAGCCCCTGTTCGGTAGAAGGGAAGTGACCCATATCCAGCAGGTAAAGCTCCAGACCCTGCTCCAGGTCGCGAATCTGCAGCAGGGCAGTGCGGCTCTTGGCGCCGCCCAGTTGCTTGAGCACCTGCGGACCCACCAGCCCGGCCAACAGGGTAAAAATGGCAAGCACCACCAACAGCTCAACCAATGTAAAACCACTTCGGCGTCGACATCCCTGCAACATGGTGTTCTCCTTTATGGAAACCGGGTTCCCTCCATTACAGGGCCAGGTCGTTGATCGACAAAATTCCCATGAGAATGGCGATGATGACCAGGGCAATGACCAGGCCCATGAGCAGAATCAGCAGAGGTTCCAGCACCAGCAGGCCGCGCTTGACCGCCACCTGGACTTCTCCGTCCATGATGTCCGCCAGCTCGGCAAGCATGTCGTGTAGACGGCCTGATTCCTCTCCGACCCGCACCATCTGGATCACCATCGGGTTCGCCAGTTGCGACTGGGCCAGGGCGTGGGACAGAGGTTGCCCGGCCCTCGTCGCCAGGGGAAGGGCCTCGAAGGAGCGACGCACACTGGCGTTGTCGAGGGTTCGCAGGGCAATATCCAGGGCCCCCAGCACGGACACGCCATTGGCGAGCAGTGTCGCCAGGGTACGCACGAAACGGGCGACCTGGATTTTGCACAGAATGGCGCCAAGCACGGGGAGCCTCAGCAAACGACTGTCCAGCCAATACCTGCCCCCCGGGTGCTGCAAGCCCCGCTGGAGACCCCAGGCCAGCAACACGCAAACAGCGGGCAATAGCCAAACATGGACCCGCACCCCATTCCCCAACACCAACACCCAGCGGGTAAGCAAGGGAAGCCCCTCCCCCATGTCGATAAACAATTCCTCGAACCGGGGCACCACGAAACCCAGCATCAACAGCATGGACAGGATTGCCACCACCAACAGAATGGCTGGGTAGATCAGCGCGGAAAGCACCACTGCGCGGATCTCGGCAACACGCTTGAGATAGGCCGCAAGTTGGCCTAGGGCATCGGCCAGGCGGCCACCCACCTCACCAGCCCGCACCATGGCGATGTGCACTCCACCAAAATACCCCGGGCTTGTTGCCATGCCATGGCTCAGGGATTTGCCATTTTTTATTGCTCGCGTCAGTTCCTGCAGCAGTGCCTGCCGGAGCTTGTCATCGCACAGCGACATCTGCAACTTCAGGGCCTTGTCCATGGGCAGGCCAGCACGCAGCAATACCGCCAGTTCGGCAATTACCGCACGGGAAATTTCTCCATGGCCCCTCGCTCCACCAAAGCGACTGGCGACAGTGGCCACCGCACCCTGTGTTGGCAGTGATGTGGCGCAGTGCCCGGATACGGATTGCGACCTGGCGGCCTCCGTACCGCGCCCTCCTGCAACCAGCCACTGCCACCAAAGGCGCCAATTCTCGACCGTGAAGCCACTGGCGCCAACCGGCTCAAGGCTAAGCGGGGTAAGATCCCGTTCACGCAAGTGGTGCATGGCCCCCTGGCGATCGGTAGCCAGCAAACGGCCTGTGGTGATGTGTCCATCCGGGTGCAGCGCCCGGTAACTGAAGCCCGCCATGGCAACTGGCGAGTTGTCCTCCACAGAGCGACGAGTAGGACGCGGAAAATCATCCATGGCTGGCGGCCTCGATTTGCTGATCCCCGCTTACCCGCATGACTTCCTCGAGGGATGTGATGCCAGCCGTCACCTTGCGCAGGCCGTCCTGATAAAGGGTGGACATCCCCTTCTGTCGGGCAAGGCTGTGGAGCTCCATGGCATCGCATCCGTCGTGCAGGGCATCCTGAAGTGCCTTGTCGAGAACCAGAAGTTCATGAATGGCCGAACGACCCCGATAACCGGTGAAACGGCAGTGCTCACAGCCACCAGCCTGGTATACGCGGCCAGGCCCCATCGTCAGCCACTTTGCCAACTCGGGGTCCCGCGTCACCTTCGGCGACAGATACAGTGGCTGCCGGCAGTGATTACACAGCCTCCTTACCAGCCGTTGGGCCAGTACACCGTTGACAGTGGCCGTGATCAGATAACGCTCTATGCCCATGTCTTCCAACCGCGTGATGGCGCCGGCGGCGGTATTGGTGTGCAGTGTGGAAAATACAAGATGTCCGGTGAGCGCGGCTTGCACCGCGATGCGCGCGGTCTCGACATCCCTCATCTCGCCAATCATGATCACATCGGGATCCTGGCGGAGGATGGCGCGCAGTGCCCTGGCAAAGCTGAGATCAATGCCCGGATGAACCTGCAGTTGATTGATGCCGGGAAGCTGGTACTCAACAGGGTCTTCAACAGTAATGATATTGATCGCATCGGCGTTGAAGCTGGCCAAGGATGCATACAGCGTAGTGGTCTTACCCGAACCGGTGGGTCCAGTCAGCAGCAGGATGCCATGGGGCCGAGCAAGTAATTGCCGGTAGCTGTCGAGAATGACCGGGTCAAAGCCCATGGTGGCAAGATTCAGGCTCACATTGTGACAGTCAAGCACACGCAGCACGATGCTTTCACCGTGAAGGATCGGCAGTGTGGAAACACGCAAATCCAGCTCTCGCCCCTTGACACGAATCATGATGCGACCATCCTGGGGCAAGCGGCGTTCGGCGATATCCAGATTTGCCAGCAGTTTGATCCTGGATGTGATGGAGGCGGAAAAACCGGGTGGTGGCGGATTGTTGGCCTGCTCGATCACCCCATCAACACGGTAACGCAGGTGCAGCCCGCCATCACAGGGCTCAAGATGAATATCCGACGCGTTGAGTTCGACCGCACGATGAAAGATATTATTGACGATGCGTATCACCGGTGCCTCGCTGGCCAGATCCCGCAAATGCTCGACAAAATCAGCGTGATTTTCAGGCTCCTCGGGTGAGTCTGGTTCGAGAGGATCATCATTGCCGCACTGGCGCTGGAGTGCCGCCTGAATGTCGGACTCCACACCCAACAACACCGTCACGGTTTTTGATGTGGCGAGTTCAAGCGCCCTGCGAATAAATGGGTCCTGGGGAACGGCGGCCGCGCAACACAGGGTATCCGATGAAGCTTCGAGAACGACAACCTTATGATTGAGGAGAAATTCTCGGGACAACCCCTCGACAGAGCTCAGGGTATCGGAGTAAGTGGCGGAAGGTGCCAGGGGAATACCGAGCTGATCACCGAGAACCTGCGTCATGTCGATCTCGGAAACCAGGCCGAGTTTGACCAATACCTGTCCCAGTAACCCACCCAGCTCCTGCTGGGCCATCAAAGCGCGGTCAACATCCCTGGCGCTGAGCTTGCCACGGCTGACAAGCAGTTCTCCCAATTTCATAGCATTCATCCCTGATGCTGGATTCTCTTGGCATAACACCCTGACCGGGGCCAGTGCGCATAGCCGGATACCGACCTCGGCTCGAGACTTTCCTTGTGGTCTCGCCACTGGCACAGAGTAAAGCCAATGGCTCGACAACTGTCAACCATGTCACCTGTTGGGAGTCACTTGTTGAGAGTCACTTGTTGGATGTCGCTTGTTGAACACACCAAAATTGTGTTGACAAAACCTTGGCCAGTATCTACTTTCCCTGAAGGCAATGGAGTCTGCCAACCACCGGCATGGAGGCCAACATGATAGCACTCCCGTTTTCAGCCCCTTTCAACCCCTTTCGCTACCACCCTCCCCGAGTCAGGTTTAGCCCTGTATGGAGCAACTGATCCTTCTATCGTCACTCGCACCCCTGAGGGGATGACTCGCTCCGGGGGTCCAATGGCATGGAGCCAATATTCAAGGACGAATCATGAATCTTCTCAAGAACCAGGCAGTGGATGCCACCCACCTCACCGCGAATCCTGACAGCACCCGTGGATTATTCCTGACATGTCGATGCCTGGTACTAACGCTGATACTGGGGTTGATGGATCCAACCTTTGCTGAACAACTGGCGGATGTTCAGAGCTTATCTGTCAATGGGTCCACCGAATTCGGCTTTGGCTATCTCCCCTGGACCGACGAATTTCACCAGGGTGATGATTCCACTGAACCAACAGAAGCACTTAGCGCCCTTTCAACTGGCTTCCCTGTGGAGTATTACGGCTGGCCAGTGCAATACGAAACATTCGAGGAAATGGCCAGTGCCCACGCGAGTGGCCAGTTATGGAACCAAAACAGCGGTACACCCATCGTGGACGGCAGGGCATTCCTGACCTGGTATGCGGCTCTGTTCAGGTTTCGGGTCTCACCGGGGCAAAGCAATGGCGACACTATCACCATACGCTGGAAGCGCGACAGTATCGGTAGCGATTCATGGATGGTCTGGGACCATGACAAGCGGTGCTGGGATACCGAGAATATGACTACCAACAATGGCTGCATCGGCGGCACGATCGAATGGGCTTCATGGATCTACACTCACCAGACCTGGGATATACAGTACGATATTCTTTTCAACGGCACCCCTATCCCCGGAGGTCAGAGCTTCCATATCTTCGGCTATACCATGGAAGCCGCCGGGCCCACCCAGATCTCGGCTGAAGCGGGGGAACTTGCCAGCACTCCCCTGGCAGTGCGGGTTGTCGGCTACGACGGCATCAGCGGCGTGCCAGGTGAAACCGTGCGTTTCTCCATGCCAGGCTTTGGCTCGCCGGGGTTCTGGCTGCAACCGGACAGCAGTTCCACCAGTGGCGCCAAAACCCTTGATACCCTAACGGATGATGAGGGGATTGCCCGTGCCTGGGTAGGCATGGGAACACCGGGCATCATCGTTGGCGTTGGCACCTCGTCTCCCAACGCTCCACTGGATCCACCCTATTTTACCGAGCGCCCATCCTTCCAATTACAAGCACTTAGCACGGAAATTCCCGAGATCCACCCCCCGCGCAACCTGGGTCGAGTGCCGGCAACCAGTTGTATCGGCAATCCTGTCAATGTGGTAACCGGCAACAAGTTTCAATCAGAGACGGATATCCGCGGTTTGAGCGGAACGCCACTGGAGTTCACCCGTTTTTACAATTCCCAGGATTCCGGAACCGGCTCACTGGGCCGCGGCTGGCGCCATTCCTATGAAGCCACAATCACCTTCACCAAGGAAGGCAAAGGCAAAGATGCGGTGGACTACGCACACCTCAAAAGGCCGGATGGCCGCCAGATCACTCTGATGGACAGTGGTGCTGGGTGGCGTGCCGACCCGGACATACCATTCAGCCTGCGCCGTCACCGGGGAAAGTGGGAACTGCGTGGCGCAAACGACGAAGTGGAAACCTACGACGGCAAGGGAATACTGCTGTCCATCACCGATGTTCGGGGGAACACACAAACCCTGGATTATGACAACCGTAAGCGCCTGTCCCAGGTGGTGTCCACCAGCGGCGAGCAGTTACTGTTCAGCTACGACACCGACAATCGGCTAGTGCAGGTGGAACACCGGGCCGCCACGCCAGCACCGGGGGACACGGCTAGTCGCGTGTGGGCCTATAATTTCAAGGGTGAGAACCTGACTGCCGTCACTTTGCCGGATCAGAGTGAGCGGCTCTACCATTACGAGGATCAGCGTTTCCCCGCCGCCCTGACAGGGATTACCGACCAACGGGGTAACCGCCATGCCAACTGGCAATACGATGCCTTTGGCAGGGTCACTGTCAGCAGTGGCGCCCTTGGCGTCGGTCAAACCGCAATTTACTACGGCATCAATGGCCAGCGCACGGTAACCGATAGCCGTGGCAATACCACGCTCTACACTGCCACAGCCCAGTTGGGACAGGGGCTGGTCACCGGTACAACCGGCCCCACCTGCAACGGTGGCAATGCCAATACCGAAACCTTCCACTACGACCCACAGACAAACCACCTGCTAACCCATACCCGAGACGGAATCACCACCCAATACGGAGACTACGATGACAGGGGCAATCCCGGCTTTCGAATAGATGCGCTGGGCACCCCACAGGAACATCGCCAGACATTCGCCTACGACAACCGGTTCCGAAACAGGCTGACTCACATCCTGGAGAAATCTGTGTATCCTGGAGGCGAGAAAATCACTGCCCTGGCTTACGACAGCCTGGGCAATCTTGCAAGCAACACCCTGTCCGGCTTCCGGCCAGATGGCACCCCGGTCAGTCGCACCACGACCTGGGACTATCTGGGTCCCTACGGCCAGCGCAGCCGGGCCGATGGTCCGCGCACGGATGTCACCGACACCACAATTTTTGAATACTATCCGGACGATGCAAATCAGTACCAGCACCGAGGGATGCTGCGCCGCGTTATCGGGCCGCAAGGGGTGCTATTGCGGGACAACCTGCAGTACAACAGCTACCGGCAGCTGGTGTCGGAAACCAGGCCGAATGGCCTGTTGGTCACCTACCAATGGGAACCCCACACCGACCGCCTTGCCACCATGACCGAGACCGGTAACTCGGCAAGCCGCACCACGCGCTGGACCCATCTGGCTACCGGCGAACTGGAATCCGTGGAAACGCCAGATGGTCGGCTGTTGACCCTGCACTACGACGAAGCACGCCGGTTGGTGGCTGTTTCCGACACTGAAGGCAACCGTATCGACTACAGCCTGGACAGCGAGGGAAACCTCATCGAGGAGAACATCCGCGACCCGGGTGGCAACCTGGCGTACAGGGTAACCCGCAGCTTCGATGCCTACAACAGACTCAGGCACAGGGTGCGAGCCAACGAAACCGTCGACTATCATTACTCACCCGACGGATTGATTGAGCGGGAAGTGAACGGGAACGGGGTTGAGACTCACTACAGTTACGATGCCCTCAGGCGCCTTGTTGACAGGATACAGGATGCCGCGGGTCACGATCCTGATACTGCCCAGGCCACCACCAGCCTTTACCATGACAGTCAAGGCAATCTCAGCGGGATGACAGCACCCAACGATGCCGAAACCCGCTTTTACCACGATGACCTGGGCAACCGGATTCGCGAGTCCAGTCCCGACACAGGGGAAACTCTTGTGGACCACGACAGCGCAGGCAACGACATCCGGATAACGGATGCCATCGGTCAGATTTTCGAACTTGCCTACGACGCCAACAACCGCCTGGTTCAGGTGACCGGTCCGGACAGCAGCCACGACCTGTTGTACATCCACGACACCTGCCACAATGGCATTGCCAGACTGTGCGAGGTCAGGCGCGGCGCCAACCGCACCAGCTTCGGCTACAACAGCTTCGGGGATACCATCCGCATCGATCAGCAGGTGGATACCGGCTTTGCACTGGTGAATCAAAGTCTCGTCATGGTATACGACGAGGCCGGGCGCCTTACCCGAATGACCTACCCCGGCGGATTGAGCCTGCTGTATGGCTATGACCAGCTCGGCAATGCCGTCAGTCTCGAGTTGGAACGGCAGGGACACACCACAAGCCTGGTAAGCAACGCCACCTACCAACCCTTCGGCCCCCTCCACACCATGACCCTGGGCAATGGCCATATGCGATCACTTCAGCATGATCTCGCCTATCGGATCACCGCCATCAACGATCCCCTGTACGACGCCGTGATCGACTATGATGCCAACGGCAACATTGTGCACAAACAGCGCCAGACGGGCGATCTTCTGGCCGACTACGACGCCCTCGACCGCCTCGTGGCAACCACGGGACCTCTGGGTTCGCAGGGCTATCAATACGACCTCAACGCCAATCGTACCCGGCTGGTGGACAACGGTGCGATCACCGAGTACGGCCATGAGCCCTTCACCAACCGCCTGCAGCACATCAATCACCAGGCAGTACTGCTCGACGCCAACGGCAACACCACCTGGCTGCGGGGGATGAATCTGTCATACAGCCCCGACAACCGCCTGGTGGAGGTGGCTGGCATCGCCCGCTACGGCTATAACGGTCTCGGACAACGGGTATTCAAGGCGACCCAGGGCGGTGAGGAGACCCTGTACCTGTACGGCCCCGGTGGCCGGCTGAAGGCCGAACTGGACGGCTTCGGGCAGGTCCGCAAGGTCTATGGGTATTTCAACGGGGAGCTGATTGCGATGGTGGATGACCTGGCGTCAGGTCACGGCAGCGTCTACTACAGCCACAACGACCACCTGGGAACGCCGCAGGCCTTGAGTGACGAGAATGGTTCGGTGGTATGGCGGGCAATCTACAAACCCTTCGGCGAGGCACTTGTCAACGAGGATGCCAACGGCAATGGTCATTTGGTGGAAATGAACATACGCTTTCCCGGACAGTATTTTGATGACGAAACCGGATTACACTACAACTACTTTCGGGATTATGATCCGGCGTTAGGCAGATACGTACAAAGCGATCCGTTGGGTCTATTCGACGACCCAAATACTTATACTTATGTAAAAAATAATCCACTGAAGGGCATTGACCCCCTAGGATTGTGGACTTTTTCCTTCGAAGGATATTTGGGTGCGGGTGGTGGTGTAATTATTTCCTACAATAGCGGTACTCTGGAGTTTCTTGGGCGCCTAGGAGTTGGGATAGGCTTGGGGTTATCGTATGAACCGCACGGAATTCCGTCTCCTCATTCTAATAGGTGTGGCAGTGGGTATATTTTGCGCGGTTCTGGTAGAGCTGCTGTTGGTCTACAGGGTGGACCGATTTCGTTAGGAGGTTCGGTGAACGCGTCAGCGGGAAATGCAATAACTCATAACTATGGAGGAGGGTTTCTTGAATATAGCCCGTTATCTATTTCGACAGATGGGACGCCTGGTTTTGGTGTTAAGGTGGGTGCATCTGTTGGGGGAGAAATAGGCAGCTATACAAACTGGAGCGAGAGAGATTGTAGATGCCAATAAAACGGAGAATGAATACAGCTACATGGTTTTTTTTATTTGCTTTTATAGCAACATTTATTTCTGTAAAAATTGCTGAGCGTTATGATCCATCAAGAGAGTTTGTTGAAAATTTTATTGATTCAAGTCTTGAAATTGAAGAGAAAATAGGAAGTGTAAGGAAGAAGAATTTATTGCGAGCCACATTGGCAGCAAGTGCAGATGATCGTGACCCGTACCAAATATATATATATCTTGTCGATGGAACTATAGGAAAGATAGAAATTATCATAAGGGTGGAAGGGGATGAAATTAGAACTGCATATATAGAGGAAATAAAGACGCGTTAATTTTTCAACCAAGGAGACAAAAATCTCATAAAAATAAGTGAAAAGTAGAACAGCGAAAAGGACACTAAACTTTCAACTTAAAAAGCTTGGCGGCCCCCGCAATCCGGAGTTACATGAAGCGCTAGTGTAGTGTAAGGTATTAAATGTTGATATATGCTATACTGTGGCATCACCTCAGAGAGTTCGCGAAGTATGCCTACACCGACCCCGATCAATCTCACTGGCGAAGAGAAAGCCATGCTGCATAAAAACCTGCGCAGCGGACAGACGCCGGTCAGGCTACGAGAGCGCTCGGAAATCGTCCTGCTCGTTGCGTCGGGTTTGCCAAATTACCAGATAGCGCAACGCATGGGAATTGACGTCAACAAGGTTGGGCG
>JBJHDJ010000016.1:0-17528 GCA_050486485.1 Porticoccaceae bacterium | reverse complement strand
CCGGCCAGGCGCTGGCCTGCCAGTGTTATTTGTCCTCGCCGCTACTCATGCGGAGATTATGGGCTGCATTCTCCGCATGTGCAAGCTATTCACCGCATATCATGCGGCGATAGAGGACGCCATTCACCGCACGGCGGGCTGCCTTACCCCTGAATGGGTGCGCTGTTGATTACCGCCCTGAATCGACCCACCTGAGGGGGTAATTTCCATCCAAAACTGACCCACTCAATCCACTGCTCTGCTCATTTTTGAGCGGGGTATGAAGGCGTAATCACAGAGGCCATGCCGGTCGTGATCCAGCGACGGCGACCAGCGGACTGACACCAGGAACGACATCCCCCGGGCAACGCATGGCTTTCACCCGGTTTTGTGTTTATTCTGAATCCGGTATCCACCACCCGCCCCCCTGAGAATGAGAGACAGCGACCCACCCAGGCTGGACAACATCATCGACCTGCTACTGGACACCATTTGCGTGGTGGACGAGGAAGGTCATTTTGTTTTTGTCAGTGCCGCCAGCGAGGCACTGCTGGGCTACCGGCCAGACGAACTGGTGGGCCGACCGATGATCGACCTGGTGCACCCGGATGACCGGGAGCGCACCCTCAAGGCCGCCGCCGCGGTGATGGAGGGGCGCTCTCATGTGCATTTCGAGAATCGCTATGTGCGCAAGGACGGCCAGGTGGTGGACATCATGTGGTCCGCCCGCTGGTCCCCCAGCGACCGCCTGCGGCTGGCGGTGGCGCGGGATATCACCGCGCTGAAGGCGGCCAGCCGCCGGGAGAGCGCCATCTACCGCATTTCGGAGGCCGCGTTCGTGGCCAGGGATCTGGCGGCGCTTTACGGCCATATCCACCGCATCATCGTCGGTCTGTTGCCATCGGAACTTTTTTTGGTGGCACTGCTGGCCGAGGACGGCGACAGCATTGACTTTCCCTATGTCAGCGGCGCGGAGCCGCAACCGGCACAGCCCCGGTTACTGGCGCAACACCCCCAACTGGCCCGCGTCATCCAAACAGGGCAGACCCTGGTGCTGCCGGAGAACGCCGGGGCGGCGAACAGCGGTGTGTCACTGCCGGGAATCGGCCACTACCACCACTGCCTGGTGGCGCCCCTGATTGCTCCGCAGGGAGTGACCGGGGCCTTGTTGATGGCCCGCTCCACCTGCGACCAGGGCTATTCCACGACCGACGCCGAACTGCTGCATTTCGTGTGCACCCAGGTTGCCGCCGCCGTGGAGCGCAAGCGCGCGGAGGCCCATCTACTGCACATTGCCACCCACGATCCGCTGACCGATCTGCCCAACCGCGCCCTATTCCACGATCGCTTCAAGATGGCGCTCGGCCGCGCCCAGCGTGACAACGAGTATCTGGCGCTGCTGTACCTGGATCTGGATAACTTCAAGGAAATCAACGACAGCCTTGGACACGAGGCCGGTGATGTCATGCTCCGCGAAGTGGCGGCAAGGCTCAATGCCAGCGTGCGACAATCGGATACCGTCGCTCGCATCGGTGGCGATGAATTCACCATTCTGCTCATCGATATCAGCGGACCGGACAGCCTGCAAGACATCGTAAGGAACCTTGAAAAGACCATCGAAAAACCTTTTGCCGTCTACGGCAATCTGCTCAGGGTATCCGTCAGTATCGGCTACGCCCTCTATCCCGATCACGGTGTCACCAGCGATCAGTTGTTCCGCCACGCCGATACTCGCATGTACAGTGCCAAGCGGCTGGGGTTTGGCGACCCCAGAATCAAGCAGACGGGGCAATCCGGTGCATAACCTCGGTAAGGCTGGAGCACCCACCTGACCCAATTCGGCGGCCAAAACCCAGCCATGTCGGCTTCCCCGCCAACGCCTTGTCAAGGTTGCGTATAGGCGTTCATCCGATAAATGAACCGCAGGGCGGATACTACCCGTTTCCCCTGTTCCCCCTCGACACAGGTCGTCTATAGTCCAGGGCAGGAATAAATCCACCCCTGGGTGCAAACCAGTCAAACTGGAGGACATCGGGCTTGTGACCGACACGACATCAACGCGCTTTGTGAAGGTATTCACCCAGAACCTGCAACTGGGCATGTATGTTGTCGAACTCGACCGCCCGTGGATGGACACCCCTTTCCTCGTCCAGGGATTTGTCATCCGCACCCCCGAGGAGATCGAAACCCTGCGCAAGCTGTGCAGTTTCGTCTATGTCGATAACGGCCGCAGCGTCCGTTTCTCCAGGACGCCACTGTCGTCCACCCGGGGACGCAAACCCCTGCTTGGCGGCAATCGAGCCAACCGGCAGACCAGCCGACCCGGCAAGCCCTACCAGGACACTGCCTCGCTGGCGCAGGAACTGGACACCGCCAACAACATCTACCAGGACTACGAACAAACCGTGGCCCGCCTTTACGGCGAGGTCAGGACCAGCCAGAAGCTCGACCTGGAGCAGGTGAATGGCGCCATCACGGCCATCGTCGACAGCGTGGTGCGCAATCCCGATGCCTGCATGTTGCTTGCCAAGCTGCGCCGCAAGGGGGATTACATCTACAACCACGCCATAGGCTCGTCCATCTGGGCCGCCGCCCTGGGGCGCCAATTGGGATTGCCCAAGAGCACTCTGGCGAGCCTGGCCACCGGCGCCCTGCTGTCGGATGTCGGCAAGGTGAATCTGTCCGATCGCATCCTCAACAAGCCTGGTGAACTGGACAGCGATGAATTGGCCCTGGTTCGCTCCCATGTCGACCAGGGGATAGCGCTGGTGAAGCGCACTCCCGGTGTGGATGTGATCGCCAGGCAAATGGTCCTCACCCACCACGAACGCCACAACGGCAAGGGGTACCCCCGCGGTCTCAGGGGAGCGGAAATACCGGTATACGGTCGTATCGCCGCCATCGTCGACACCTACGACGCCCTGATCAACGACAAGCCCTACCGGCCCGCCATGCCCCCCAACGAGGCCATCAAGGTGCTGTACCACGCCCGCGACACGGACTTCCAGGCGGAACTGGTGGAGGAGTTCATCCAGGCGGTGGGGGTTTATCCCTCCGGCTCACTGGTGGAGTTGAGCAATGGTGTCGTCGGCGTCGTGGTGACGGAACATCGCCGCCGGCGGTTGCGCCCGAAACTGCTACTGCTGCTCGATGGCGACAAGAATCCTTTACCGGAAAGCACCTACCTCGACCTGTACCAAGTGACCCATGACGCCACGGGAAATCCCCTCGATATCCGCCGCACCGTCATGCCGGACGAATACGGGATCGACCCCGATGACATCTTCATCTGAGGCGTGGCGGATGGAAGTTCCGGTAATCTGCTGGCACGACTTTTTGGTCAGATTTCAGGGAGAGCTCGACATCGCCCGGGATGGGGGCAAGACCCTGGCGCTGATGGTTGTGGAAATCCGCCAGTTCCACACCCTCAATCTACGCCATGGCTTCAATCGCGGTGAAGCCCTGATCTCGGAATTGTTGTCGCTCACCGCCGATGTGATGAAAAAGGCTGTCGCCATCACCCGCACCGCCCCGGACCAACTGGCGCTTATCCTGCCCGATGTAGGACTGCCCGAACTGCTTCCCGTGGCGGCCGAGAAGCTGTCCCGGCGCCTCGCCGCCCCGAGCCGCGTGAATGGCGAAACCCTGCGGCCAGCCATCGGCATCGGTATCGCCCTGTTCCCCGATCACGGCGACAACGCCGAGGCCCTGTTATCAGAGGCCCAGCACGCCATGCACGGCGCCCGGGAGTTGAGCACTCCCTTCGCCGTGGCGAAGCGGGCCACATCCCAGACGCGGCTGCTGTCGCTGCGCATCGTCCAGGAACTGGAAAGCGCGGTGATGGACGACAGCCTGCGCCTCCACTACCAGCCTCAGGTCGAGCTTGCCACGCTGCGACCGGTGGGCGCGGAGGCCTTGATGCGCTGGCAGCGCCCCAACCAACAACTGTTCGGGCCGGACCGCTTCATCCCCCTGGCCGAGAATACCGGGAAGATCGCGGGACTCACCGAGTGGGCCCTGAACACCGCCCTGCGGGAAGCCACGGACATGGACCGCACCGACCTGACGGTCAGCGTGAATGTCTCGGCGGCGTCCATCTACGACCCCGACCTGCCGATGACAGTGGAGTCGGGCCTGGCCATCTGGGGCCTGGAGCCGCGGCAACTGATCCTGGAAGTGACCGAAAGCGCCCTGATGAAAAGCCCCAAACTGTGCTTCCAGCATTTGGCGAGGCTGCGGGATCTCGGCGTCCAGGTGGCCATCGACGACTTCGGCACCGGCTTTTCGTCACTCGCCTACTTCAAGAACATTCCCGCTGACGAGGTGAAAATCGACCGCTCCTTCGTCAGGAACATGGCGAGTGATCGCGACGACGCGAGGATCGTCGAATTGGTCATCAACCTGGCCCATGCCTTCGGCAAGCGCGTGGTGGCGGAAGGGGTGGAGAGCGGCGAGACCCTGGACCGATTGCGGGAACTCGATTGCGACCTGGTCCAGGGCTACCATGTGGCGAGACCCATGGACGGGCTGGAGTACCGGGGCTGGCTCGACACCCGCCGCCAGCAGGCGGCCAACAGTGTCTGAGCCAGGTGCCACCGGCGGCAACCGCTGGCCGCGACCCTGCCCGCCTCAACCCTCCGTCAGCGTCATCAGCACATCCGCGTACCAGGAGCAATTGAGGCCCAGCGCCTCGTCCACCTGGAAGTCGCGGGTGCCGATATCGAGGCGGGCGGAGTGGATGCCCAGCAGCAGCCAGGGCAGGCCATTGTGGCGGGGTTCCGAATTCGGCAGGCGCATCACCACCGGGGCGCCGCTGATGCCGCGATGGGTGCGGGCGTCGGTGAGAAAATAGCCGTGGCCCTGGAAACGCAGGCCAAAGGACGAGGCGATGGAGGCGCGGCGCACCACCGGCATGTGATGCAGGGTGTCGTGAAAACCGAGGGGGAAGCCCACCACCAGCACCGGGCTGCCCACCTCCACCTCGCTGAAATCCCGGGGCAGGTGTTTCGGCGTGAAAGCGTGATAAACCGCCGTGGCCGGCAGGGCGGCGCGGTCGATCTCAATCACCGCCACATCGATGGTCCCGGCGTTGTCCTGCCCCTGGCGCCACAGGCTTTGCCCCTGGTTATACAAGGGAATGGAAAACCCCGTGGCTCCCGCCATGTTGTCACGGTCGATATGCAGTTCGATGGCAAGGCTATCGGGTGAATGCCCACTGGGTTCATCGACCACCACATGACGACTGGTGACCAGAAACAGCCTATCGTCCCTCGCGAAAAAAAAGCCACTGGCCCCGGTGAGCATGTTGCCGTGACTGTAGGTGCTGATGCGGGCGGCCGTCAGTAGCAGGTTTTCGATCATGGCACGGGCTCCTCAACGCCTGGGCGTGTCTCAGTGCAAGGCCTTTTCAATGGCAGTAACCAGTATAGGATGTTCGGGAGGCACATCCGGGGCAAATCGCCCCACCACGGCGCCGTCGCGGTCCACCAGGAATTTTTCGAAATTCCACAGGATGTCGGAATCGTTGGCGGGCGCATTGCCGATGGCCGCCAGCCGCTCCCGCAACTGGCCCTCGGGATTGGCGGTGGCCTGGGGCCGGGCGGTGACCAGGGCATCGTAGAGGGGGTGACGATCCTCGCCGAGCACCGAGATTTTCCGCGCCATGGGGAACTGCACGCCGTAGGTGCCGCGACAGAATTCGGCGATTTCCTCGTTGCTGCCGGGCTCCTGGCCGCGGAAGTTGTTGGCGGGGAAGCCGAGCACCACCAGGCCGCGGTCGCGGTATTGTTCATAGAGGTTTTCCAGGCCCTCGTACTGGGGCGTCAGGCCGCAGGCGGAGGCGACATTGACGATTAGCACGACAGAGCCACGGTAATCCCCCAATGTCGCGCTTGCGCCATCCATGCGGGTGAAGGGAATGGTGTCGAGGGCAGCGGCCATGGTGGATCTCCTTGCGAGGATTGTCGGGGTTGGCGCACAAGCATATAGGGCGTGCCGGCGATCAACAACAACCGGTGGAGATCTCTCCCCCCGGCCGCCATTTGTGGATAATGGGGCACGACATGCCCGCAAGGTCCACCATGAACCAGAACAGCACCGCCACCCTGAGCCTGATCCGTGTCGCCATCGACACCTACCACGAGAATGTCGCCTTCATGCATCGCGACTGCCCCGCCTACAAGGCGGAGGGTTTCCAGGCCCTCAACAAGATCGAAATCCAGCAGGACGGGGCGCGCATCCTGGCGGTGCTCAATGTGGTGGACGATGAAAATATCGTTCCACCCCATGCCCTGGGCCTGTCGGAACAGGCCTTCGCCAACCTGGGGTTGCCGGAGAATACCCAGGTCACCGTCAACCATGCCGAGCCACCCCACTCCATGGAACATGTGCGCGCCAAGCTGGGGGGCAACCGGCTGGAGCAGAGCAAGTTCGACGAGATCATTGGCGACATCGCCACCAACCGCTATTCCAAGACGGAAATCGCCGCCTTTATCGTCGCGGTTTCCGAGGCAGGTCTCGACCGGGAGGAGGTGCTGTATCTGACCCGCGCCATGATCAGCTCCGGCCAGCAACTGGACTGGCGGGAATCCCGGGTGGTGGACAAACATTGCATCGGCGGTATTCCCGGCAACCGCACCTCGATGATCGTGGTGCCCATCGTCGCCGCCTTCGGCCTGCTGTGTCCAAAAACCTCGAGCCGCGCCATCACCTCCCCGGCGGGCACCGCCGATACCATGGAAGTCCTGGCGGAAGTGAACCTGCCCAAGGAGCGCCTCGACCAGATCGTGCGGGAACAGCGCGGCTGCCTGGCCTGGGGCGGTACCGCGGATCTGGCGCCCGCGGACGATGTGCTGATTTCCGTGGAACGCCCCCTGGGCATCGACTCCCAGGCCCAGATGGTGGCCTCCATCCTGTCCAAGAAGAGCGCCTGCGGCTCCACCCATCTGCTGATCGACATACCCACCGGGCCCCACGCCAAGGTGCGCTCCATGAACCAGGCGCTGCAACTACGCAAGCTGTTCGAATATGTCGGCGATCGCATCGGACTGGTCACCGAGGTGATGATCACCGACGGCCGCCAGCCGGTGGGGCGCGGCATCGGCCCGGTGCTCGAAGCCCGGGATGTGATGCAGGTGCTGGACAACGATCCGGACGCGCCCCACGACCTGCGGGAAAAATCCCTGCGGCTGGCGGGCCGCATGATCGAGTTCCACGCCGATGTGCGCGGCGGCAACGGTTACCAGATCGCCCGGGACATTCTCGAATCGGGCCGCGCCCACGCCAAGATGATGAACATCATCGAGGCCCAGGGGGCGCCGAGGCAACACTATGAAACGGGTACCCTCACCCGCGATATCGTCGCCGACCGGGATGGCCTGGTGGTGTCCATCAGCAACCAGGTGCTGTCCCGGGTGGCGCGTCTGGCGGGAGCGCCCATGGACAAGGGCGCGGGGGTGCTGCTGCTGAAAAAGCTCGGCGACCGGGTCGAGGCGGGAGAGCCCCTGTACCGCATCCACGCGCAATTTTCCGCCGATTTCGACTTCGCCCTGCGCCACGCCGGCCGCGACACCGGCTACCGCATCGGCCAGGATGCCGAAGAGATTCATCCGTGGATGGAGTGAGTTACACCGCAGACCTGGTTCGGAGCACAGACATGCTGATACTCGGCTTCCCCGAAAGCCACACCTTCGCCACACAAATCGCCGAACGACTCGGGGCCGATGCCGCGACGGTGGCTATCCACCGCTTTCCCGATGGCGAGAGCCTGGTGACCCTGCCCCCCACCCTGCCGGACACGGTGGTGATGGTGCGCGGCCTGGAGGATGCCAACACACGGCTGGTGGAACTGCTGCTGGCCTGCGAGGACGCCCGCGCCAATGGCTGCACAAGGGTGGTGCTGGTGGCCCCCTACCTGTGCTACATGCGCCAGGATCGCGCCTTTGCCCCAGGACAGGCGGTGAGCCAGCGCATCATCGGCGAGCACCTGTCCCGCTGGGTTGACGATCTGATCACTGTCGATCCCCACCTGCACCGCGTCCACCGCCTCGAAGAGGCCCTGCCCCACTGCCGCTGCCGGGCGCTGAGCGCCGCGCCGCTGCTGGGGGAGCATATTCGTCAACAGGGTCTCGACGGCGTGCTGGTGGGGCCCGACGCGGAATCCCGCCAGTGGCTGGAACAGGTATCGGCGGCCTCGGGCCTCGATTTTGTGATCGCCAGCAAGGTGCGCCTCGGCGACAGGGAAGTGCGCATCACCTTGCCGAACCATCCCTACCGGGGCAAGCCGGCCATTCTGGTGGACGATGTGATCAGCTCCGGCAAGACCCTGGCGGAGGCGGCGCGGCTGCTGCGGGGCAATGGCGCCTCGGCGGTGATGGCGCTGTGCACCCACGCCCTGCTGGCGCCCGGCGCCATCGAACTCATGACCGAGGCGGGCATAGAGCCGCTGTGGAGCACCGACGCCATTCCCCACGCCAGCAATGTGGTGAGCCTGGCGCCGCTGCTGGCCACGGCGGTTCGGGATCAGTTGTCGGGATGAATTTTTCGATAAATTCTTGGGCAATCAATCGTTGAAGCGGTAAAGCGCAGCGATACCCATCAACCACCGAACTGATGGGTATCGCTGCGCTCAACCCATCCTACCCGTAGCGCAATATCAGCTCGACAGGTGGCCTGGGCTGTCCAACACTTCCCGCACCTTGCGCCCCAGATCCGCTAGTCGGAATGGCTTGGCCAGCAGGTGCACGCCGGGGTCCAGGCGCCCGTGGTGCACGATGGCATTCTCGGTGTAGCCGGACATGAACAGGACACGAATGCCCGGCACCTTGCCCATCACCGCATCCGCCACCTGGCGACCCGACATACCGCCGGGCAATACCACATCGGTGAGCAGCAAGTCGAAATCATTACTCCCTTCGAGCAAGCTCAAGGCCTCCTCGCCACTGCCGCGGCCCGTGGCCCGGTAACCCAGGGTGGACAGGCAGTTGAGGGTGTGCTGGAGCACCAGCGGGTCATCCTCCACCACCAGCACCGATTCCGTGCCTGAATATTTTTCCCTGTCGCGGCGAGCCACGGGGCCCGGGATTTCGCCGCCCTTGTCCCTGGGCAGGTAGAGCCTGAAGGTGGTGCCCTCCCCCGGCTCGCTGTACACCCGCACATGCCCACCGGACTGGCGGGCAAAACCAAACACCATGGACAGGCCTAGCCCGGACCCCTTGCCCACCTCCTTGGTGGTGAAGAACGGCTCGAATACCCTGTTGAGAATCTCCGCGGGAATGCCCATGCCGGTATCGGTGACCGCCACCATGACATATTGCCCCGGTGTCATTTCATGGAGGGCGGCATAATCCGCGTCCACCGCCACATTGGCGGTTTCGATGGTGAGCTTGCCGCCGCCGGGCATGGCGTCCCGGGCATTGACCGCCAGATTGAGAATCGCGTTTTGTAGTTCGTTGGGGTCCACCACCGCCCGCCACAGTCCGGTGCCGCGCACCAACTCAACCTGGATATCCTCTCCCAAAACCCGGTGCAGCATGCCCTCGCTCTCGCCCACCAGGTGGTTGATGTCGGTGGCGCGGGGATCGAGGGGCTGCCTGCGGGCAAAGGCCAGCAGGCGGTGGGTAAGGGCGGCGCCCCGCTCGCTGGCCTGCTGGATGATTTCCAACTGGCGACGAACCGCCGCCGGGCAATCCTCCAGGCTGTTGAGCAGGGATTCGCTGGTGCCCAGGACGACGGTCAGCAGGTTGTTGAAGTCGTGGGCGATACCGCCGGTGAGTTGGCCGATGGCATCCATTCGCTGGGCCTGGCGCAGGCGCTCCTCGGCGTCGATACGGGCAGTGATGTCCTGGAAATACACGGTGAGTCCCGCCCGGTGGGGATGGGCACGCACCGCGAACCAGGTGGCGAGGGGCGGATAGTAGAACTCAAAGGTGACGGCGATATTGTCAGCGCGGGCGCGGTGATACTCCGGGTAGAGGATGGTGTCGCGTGTCTCCGGAAACTCATCCCACACCAAGCGGCCAATCAGCTCCTCCCGGCGGCGGTTGAGCAACTGCTCGGCCCGGGCATTGAGATACACAAAACGCCATTGCGGATCCAGGGCGTATACCGCATCGGAGATGGAGGTAAAAATGGTTTCCACTTCCTGGCGGGCGGCGTTGGCGGCCATCAGCGCCTGTTCCGTGGCATTGTGGGCCCGCAGCGCCACCAGCACCGCGGCGGTGAGACTCGCCAGTTGTACCAGTTCACTTTGGTCGTCTTCGGTAAACTCCCCCTGGTATTTGTCCGATAACTGGATGAGCCCCAGATTGGCGCCATCCGCGGCGACAATGGGCACCGCCAGCCAGCCGCGAAGGGGAGGATGCTGTTGGGCGACACTGCCAAACCTCCGCCAGGCAGGATGGGCCTCCAGTTCCGCCTGGGTGAGGCGCATCGGCTGATTGCTTTCACAGACCAGCCGGTAGATACCGGTGCCGTCCGGGGGCAGGTCGAAATCACGCCACTGCTGGTACTTGTCCGACAGGCTGATAGAGTGAACGAACTGGGCCAGACTGTTGTCGCGGGTCAGGGTGGTGACAGCCTGGTGAGCGCCGATGAGTTCGCGGGCGGCCTCGGTGACACGGGCCAGCACGCTGTCCTCGTCGTGGCAGGCCAACAGGTCGGCGGACTCCCTGGCAATCAGCCGCAGGCGCCGGGTGCGCTCCGCCTCCCAGCGACGGCGGCGGTCGAAATAGCTGTAGGCGCCAACCGACCCCGACGCCAGCAGGGCAATGGCCATCAGACTGAGCACGCCATTGAACACGAGTTGCCGCCGCCAGGGTACCAGCACATCATCCTCGTGAATCCCCACCAGTACCACGGCCCCGGTGCCATTGAGCCGCTCGTAGGCAACATAGCGCCTGAGTCCATCCAGGGGCGATGTGGTCAACATGCGCCCGCGAGCCTCGCTGATCGCGGGTTCGCTGAACAACTGCCCATCGCCAAATGTTCGCCCCACATCACCGGGAACAAAGGGGCTGCGAATGATCATGCTGCCATCACCGCTCAACAACACCACATTGCCGCGATCCCCGAGGCGGATGGCGTTGAAATATTCCAGCAGGTAATCCACGGACATCACCGCCACCACGGCGCCAATGAAATCACCCTGACTGTCCGTCAGACGGCGGCCGAGGGGCACAAGCCAAACTTCGCCGTCGCCCTCGATGACATTGCGGCGCGGCGGGGAGAGGATCAGATCGGCATCGGGATTGCCGAGCAAGCCCGCAAATTCCGGCAACACCGGCAGGGTATCCCTGTCGATCGGCACCGTCTCGGAAGTGGCCACCAAGCGGCCCGTGGCATCGTAGAGATTGATGGCGTAACTGCCGAGGGTTAGCGCCTGACGTCGTTGCAGCAGGCCGTGCAAGGCCTGTGGATCGTCAAGCCCTCCGTTGCGGATCTCCTCCGCAATGCTCAACAGGATAAGATCCAGCGCATCCAGGGACTGGCGGGAATGCTGCGCCAGCGCGGCGGCGAGATTTTCTCCGTGGCGGTAAGTCGTCGCTTCCAAGCGGGTGCGCTCGTCGACGGATTGCAAGGCCCATACCACGGCCAACGCCAGGGCGACCAGCACATTGGCGACAACCAGGATGACTTTTAACCTTGTCTGTTCTTGCAGTTGCGCCATGGCAATATCCGACTTCTTTTCGTTCCTTGCATCAGGATCATAGCCTGTATACCGGCGACAGCAATACTGGCGTTGAGGTGGGCACTGCAAGCCGAAACGCGCACCCATCCGCTAGACAGTACCCGGGATGGGGGCAGCGCCCAACCATTCCCGGATCAAGACGCCGTGCGCCCTGACCAACGGCTGACCTGGGATACGGTTCAAGATTCCGTTTGCCTGCTTTGGGGGGCGCGGCTAGACTGTTTCTCACCTTTTCCCACCCTTGCAACCGTTGTAATTGCATTACCCCCTTCAGTATCACTTGACCACCCAGGAGGCCCAATGGCCAAGAAACCGCAGAAAACGCCCGGCAGCACCATCAATATCGGCATCAAGGAAAGCGACCGCGCCAAAATCGCCGAGGGCCTGTCCCACCTGCTGGCGGATACCTACACCCTGTACCTGAAGACACACAACTTCCACTGGAACGTCACCGGGCCCATGTTCAACACCCTGCACCTGATGTTCGAGACCCAATACAACGAGTTGGCCCTGGCGGTGGACCAGATCGCCGAGCGCATCCGCGCCCTGGGCTTTCCGGCCCCCGGCACCTACCGGGAGTACGCGCGGTTGTCCTCCATCAAGGAAGACGACGGCGTACCCGTGGCGGAGGAGATGATTCGCCTTTTGGTGGAAGGGCAGGAGGCCGTGGTGCGCACCGCCCGCTCCCTGTTCCCCACCGTGGACAAGGCCAGCGACGAGACCACCGCCGACCTGTTGACCCAACGCATGCAAGTGCACGAGAAAACCGCCTGGATGCTGCGCAGCCTGCTGGAAAAGTAAGGCGCGCTCGGCTGGAGATCGCCGGGCGGCGCGCACATCCTTGCCCTGCCCCGCAAAGCACCTCCAGACTGGAGCCGGCGATCCCCTGAAACCGGGAGGTCAAGGTCAAACGCCCAAACGGCAGTCGAGCATTTCCCGCTCAAGTCCCTGCCAGGGCTCGCGGCAGACGCCAATGATTTCCAGGCGGCTGTCGGCGGCCTCGTCGAGGGAGAGCTCCGTCAACACATCCCCTGAGCGGTTGAAACCGACCACCCCCCGGTCGGTGATGAATACCGCCTTGAGACGCATGGCCTCGACCCCCATCAGCAGGTTCGAGATGCGGCGGTAATCGAAGACAAACCGGGGGTCGAACAGCCAGCCGCTGCTCAGCAAACCCTCACCGGCATTGTCGATGCGCAGATAGCCACAGGCTGGCAATGCCCGGTTCACCGGCAGTGGCTGCAGGGCACCCACCGGCTGGCCGCCGTGGTGATGATGTGGCTCCGGGGCGGCATCGCCACGGGGCTGCGTCAGCCAGGCGGGATCGATGGCCCCGCCACTGACCGCCACCACGGGCCTGTCCGCCAGCCCGGCCCCCGCCAGATACTCCCTGAGTCGCGGCAGTTCCTGCTCCCCGTACAGATCCGCCTTGCTGGCCACCACCCGATCCGCCACCCGCAACTGTTGGTTGAAGATGTCATGACTGGTGTAGCGAAAGTCCGTCAGGTTGCGGGCATCCACCAGGGTGAGGGTGGCGCGGAGATCCAGCACCTGGCGGTAGTGGTGGGCGGAGAGGGTCTCGATGATCTCCCGGGGGTGACCGAGCCCGGTGGGTTCGATCAGCAGGCGGGCGGGCCGAGCCCTGGCGATCAACTGGTTGAGGGCCACCTGCATGGGCAGTCCGGAAGTGCAGCACATGCAGCCGCCGGGCACCTCGCGGACATGGATGCCCTGCCCCTCCCCCCCGGACGCCCCCAGCAGGCCGCCGTCGATGCCCACTTCGCCAAACTCGTTGACCAGTACAGCCCAGGCTTCGCTGGCCGGCTTGGCGGCCAGCAACGACAGGATGGCGGTGGTTTTGCCGGCACCGAGGAAACCGGTGATGATATTGGTGGGAATGGGCGCGGATATTTCCATGGCGATACTTTTCAGAGGCTATCTCAGGGGCTGTCGAGCCAGCGGTACAGGGTGCGGCGGGTGATGCCGAGAATCCTGGCGGCCTGCCGCTTGTTGCCCCCGGTGTGCTCCAGCACCCGGGCCACATGGCGGCGCTGCAATTCGTCGATGGAGATCAGCCAGTCAGCGTCCTGCGCGGCGGCGTTGCCAGGGAGCGGGAGAAGCATTTCGCTGCCATATTCCACCATTCTGCGAGGCAAATGGGAAGGCTCGATCAGGGCGCCGTCACAAAAGGTGACGGCCCGCTCCACGGTGTTTTCCAGTTCCCGCACATTGCCGGGAAACGGATAGGCTCGCAGGCAAGCCATGGCGGCATCGCTGAAACCCCGCACCCCGTGGTGACGGCTGGCGGAGAGCCGCGCCAGAAAGTGGTTCGCCAACTTGCCGATATCTTCGCTCCTGTCCCGCAGCGGCGGAATGGACAGGGTAAAGGTCTCCAGGCGGTAGTAGAGATCCTCGCGAAAGGCGCCATCCGCCACCGCCTGGGACAGATCCCGATTGGTGGCGGCGATGATACGCACATCCACCTGCTGTTCCCGGTCGCCACCCACCGGGCGGACGCGACCATCCTGCAACACCCGCAGCAGCTTGGCCTGCAGGGGGGCGGGCATCTCGCCAATCTCGTCCAGCAACAGGGTGCCGCCGTCGGCTTCCTGCAGCAGCCCGGCGCGATTGCCCTTGGCGCCGGTGAAGGCGCCGCCCAGATGGCCGAAAAACTCGCTTTCCATCAGTTCGCCGGGGATACCCCCGCAATTGACCGTGAGATAGGGTCCGGCCTGGCGCTCGCTCTCATCGTGGATGGCCCTCGCCACCAGCTCCTTGCCCGTGCCGCTCTCGCCGAGAATCAGCACCGGGCCACCGGCCCCCGCCACCCGCCGCACCTGTTCGAACAGGTTCAGCATCAGGGGGCTGCCGGAGACCATGCCGTGGAACGCCTGGTCCGCCAACAGGTGGCGGTAGCGCTGCACCTCTCGGTGCAGGGCGCGGTGTTCCAGCAGGCGACCCACCGTCAGCAACAAATGATCCATGTCGATGGGCTTGGTGAGGAAATCGTCGGCGCCCGCCTTGAGGGCCGCCACGGCCTGCTGGACGGTGCCAAAGGCGGTGATGATCAGCAGCGCCGGACGGGGCTGGAGATGCTCCACCGTGGACACCAGGGACAGGCCGTCGGCCCCCGGCAGGCGCAGATCGCTCAACACCAGATCCGGGGTTTCCCGTTCCAGGAAGGCGCGACCCTCCTCGGCGCTGGCGACGGCCTCCACCCGGTAACCTTCCGCCTCCAACTCGTCCTGCAACAGGGTGCGCAGGCTGTTGTCGTCCTCCACCAGCAGCAGGGTGTCAGCCATCGGCACGACCTCCCTGGCCAACAGGCAATCTCAGGGTGGCCCGGCATCCACCTTGCGGCCGGTTCGCCATCAGCAGTTCCCCCCCCTGCTCCACCAGGATGCTGAAGGTGATGGCCAGGCCCAGCCCGGTGCCCTCCCCGGAGGCCTTGGTGGTGAAGAATGGCTCCACCAGGCGATCCCGGTCCTCGGTGGGCAGGCCAGCGCCATCGTCCTCCACGCGGATTTCGACGAGACCTTCCGTGAACATGGCATTGACCACCACCTGGGCGCGGGCCGCCTGCATGGCGTTGCGCAGCACATTGAGCACCGCCAGCAA
Organism: Porticoccaceae bacterium; assembly: GCA_050486485.1. Classification (GTDB taxonomy): domain Bacteria; phylum Pseudomonadota; class Gammaproteobacteria; order Pseudomonadales; family Porticoccaceae; genus NAT127. The sequence continues at coordinate 2,245 of JBJHDJ010000016.1, read as the reverse complement.
CAGGCGCTCCGGGTCGCCGGTCAAGCGCGGCAAGTCCCCGTCGATCAGCAGCTCCAGGCGGGGGTTGCCCGGCTGCCATTCACTGTCCAGCACTTCCTTGGCCCGGTTCAAGACTTCCACGGGGGAAAACGCCCGGGACTGGCGCGACGCGGGGCGGGAGTAATCCAGCAGGTGCCGCACCGTGCTGGCGAGGTGCCGCACCTGCTGACGGATGTCCTCCACCTCCTGTTCACCGGCGCCGTCCACCAGACCACGCCTCAGCAGGCGCCGGGCGCGGCCGTCGATCACGCTGAGGGGGGCTCCCAGTTCGTGGGCAAAGCCCCGCGCCATGCGACCGATGGCCGCCATCTTTTCGTTATCCTTGAGTTCCAGCATCAGGCTGTGCTCGGCGGCACGGCGCTTCTCCAATTCCCTCTCCGAGCCCTGAATCGCCTCCAGCATATTGTTCAACCCGGTGGCCAGGGCCGCCACTTCCCTGGGGCCATGCACCGCCACCCGGCGCCCCGTGCCGCCCTTTTCCACCGCCGCCATGGCGGCGATCAGCTTGTCCACATGGCGACCGATGCCACCGTAGTGGCCCACCAGCACGGTGATCACGATGGTCAACGCCAGCAATCCCCACAGCGCCCAGGAGAGGTAGGTCAGCTGCTGCAGGGAGCGGGTGAAATCCCCCTCCCGGCGAGTGATCTGAATAAAGCCGTTGCTCTGGCCGTGGCTGTTGAACAGCGGGAAAAAATGCGAGAACACCGTGCGCCCGGCGACTCGCCGGTAGGCCTCCTGCTTCTCGCCGGTGGCCTGGATGCGCCCCGGGATCACGCTGTTGGTGAGATCCCGCTCGGCGATGCCCCCCGAGGCCACCCGCTCGCCGTTGATATCGAACACCGAGGCGCCATAGACCTGATCGATGGTAAATACCGACTGCAAGGCCATGGCCACCGCCTCGCCATCGCCACGCTCCAGGGCCTCCCCCACGGGGATGCTGACCGCCTTGGCAATCAACTCAAGATCGTTCCTGAGCAGGGTTTCCTGATAGCGATTGATCTGGTCAAATCCCAGGCGAATACCCAGCGCCGCGACCACGATCAGCGGTAGCGCCACGAACAGCAGCAGGGCCCGTTGCAGGCCACCGGCCACCCGGAATGGCCAGGCCGCCACCTGATAAACGGTGCTCATCTGTCACGTCCCGTAAAGTCACATGAGTTATTAGTATACATATATAAATCTGACTTCATATGGGAATTTATTAAAATAGTATTATTTATCAATGTATTGACTATAAATAGGGGCCTGGCACGGATGTTGTGTATAAAAAGGATGCAACCATCAACAAGGAGCACACCATGACAAGCATCAAACAGTTCGCCATCGCCCTCTTCTGCCTGATGACATTCGGGCTCGGCGCACAACTGGCCAGCGCTCAAGGGGCGGAGCAGGCACAACCCGGGGCCATGGCTGAGCACGAGGTTTCGGATTCCCATCTGGCCCTCTATATCCAGGCGGCGACCCGCGTTGAAGAGATTCGCCAGGATGTCCAGCAGCAGATGGGTCAGGCGGAATCCACCGAACAGGCGCAAGCCATGCAGGAAGAGGCCATGCAGGAGATGGTCAACGCCGTGCAGTCCTTCGGCATGACCGTCGACGAGTACAACCAGATTGCCGCGGCGGTTCAACAGAGCCCCGAGCTGCAACAGCGCTTGCAGGAGCTTTTGTAATCCGTCCCCCCTCTGTAGTCCGGCCTCCCCACGGGGCCTGACACACCCACCAGCGGCCGCGCCATCTGGCGCGGCCGCTTTCGTTTGTCCCACAAGAGAAGAAGCATCCAGGAGGCTATCCGTGGGGCTGCCAGAGGTTCCCTAGCAGTGGTACAACTTTACCACCCGATCGTATAGACTACGCGCCCTGTCCAACCCCGCTGGACAGCCAGTCGTCACCCTGCGCCCGTAGCTCAGCTGGATAGAGCGTTGCCCTCCGGAGGCAAAGGTCAGAGGTTCGAATCCTCTCGGGCGCGCCATCCATAAAAAAGCCACCCCTTGCGGGTGGTTTTTTTATGGATAGCCCGGGAGGGTTCGAACCGGCCAGAGTTCGACAAACGCCGCTTTCCCCTCATCCTGGCCTTCTCCCCACAGGGGAGAAGGAATGCTCATATCGGGCTTAATTCAGTGCCATTCAGACCAGACCTCAATGGAACTGATTTAAGCCATTCCGGACTCCGTAGCCCGGTCGGCATCCCGGGGAAGCGTTTTCG
>JBJHDJ010000015.1:0-17918 GCA_050486485.1 Porticoccaceae bacterium | reverse complement strand
ATTTTCGGCACATCGGTGCGGCCCCGCGCCCCGCCAAAAGCCGTGCCCCGCCACACCCGGCCGGTGACCAGTTGGAAGGGGCGGGTGGAAATCTCCTGACCGGCGCCAGCCACGCCCACGATGCAGCTTTGTCCCCACCCCTTGTGGCAGCACTCCAGGGCCTGGCGCATCACTTTTACATTGCCAATGCACTCGAAACTGTAGTCCACGCCACCGCCTGTCAGTTGCACGATATGATCCACCACATCGTCTACTTCCCGGGGATCGACGAAGTCGGTCATGCCGAACTGCCTGGCAAGGGGCACCTTCCCTGGATTGAGGTCCACGCCGATGATGCGGCTGGCGCCGACCATTTTCGCCCCCTGGATGACATTAAGGCCGATGCCACCGAGGCCGAACACCGCCACGGTGGAGCCCGGCTCCACCTTCATGGTGAAGGCGACGGCGCCGATACCCGTGGTCACGCCGCAACCGATGTAGCAGATCTTGTCAAAAGGGGCGTCCTCGCGCACCTTGGCCACGGCAATTTCAGGCAGCACCGTGTAGTTGGAAAAGGTGGAACAACCCATGTAATGGAGAATCGGCTGGCCATCGAGGGTAAAGCGGCTGGTGCCATCCGGCATCACCCCTTGGCCCTGGGTGCCGCGTATCGCCTGGCACAGGTTGGTTTTGGGGTGCAGGCAGTAATCGCATTCACGGCACTCCGGGGTATAGAGGGGAATCACATGATCCCCGGGCTTGACGCTTTTGACGCCCTCCCCCACCTCCACCACAATGCCCGCTCCCTCGTGGCCGAGAATGGCGGGGAAAGCCCCTTCCGGATCATCGCCGGACAGGGTGAACGCATCGGTGTGGCACACACCTGTGGCCTTGATCTCCACCAACACTTCCCCGGCGCGGGGACCAGCCAGTTCCACATCGACGATCTCCAGGGGCTTGCCGGCCTGAAAAGCGACGGCGGCGCGGGTTTTCATGGGTTGCTCCTTGATTGTTTGTTGGTAGGCCCTGTCAGCTTAGCAGGCTACTGAAAAACTACCTGCGTTGCATTCACTGCCTCGCCAACATTATTCAGCAGCCTGTTTGGGCACTTTCACACTCGGCGCCTGGCAACCGGGTTTCACGGTGCCTGTAGGTGCCGAATTTTGACAAAAGCGTCGTTTTTGCCAATAGCGTTGTTGCTTTTGCGTGTACCGTGAAACGTGTTACGTGAAACGTGTTACGTGAAACTCAGTACAAGACCATCAGATTATCCCGGCCTCCAGCGCCGCGGCCACCGCCATGCCCAGCTCCTCGCACTGCTCGACAAACACTTCCCGGAAGTCTCCCTTGCATAGCAGGGGCTCCTGCACCCATTGCCACTTGAGGCCGGTGACGATGCTTTCCACCGCGCGGCGAGTGCCGGTGCCATCGAGACCGGCGCGGATATACAGGGCACAGGGCAGGCCCTGCTTGGCCTCCAGCACCGGGTAGTAGCAGCGATCGAAGAAATCCTTCAGGGCGCCGCTCATATAGCCCAGATTTTCCGTGGTGCCGAGAATAATGGCATCCGCCCCCAGCACATCCTCCGGAACCGCCTCCAGGGGCGGGACATGGCGGACATCCACCCCGGCAATTTCCGGGTGGCTGGCGCCACGAATTACCGCTTCCGCCAGACGCCGGGTGTTGGGGGATGGGCAGTGGGCGACGATCAGCAATTGTTTGTTGGCCATGGCGTGGACTGACGGGGTTTGTCTTGATTGTAGCGGAGCGGGTATCAGGTTTCACATTGCACATGGGCGCGATACCTGCATGAAAGGGATGTTGATCTGTAAGACATGAAACGGGAAGCCCGCGGTCCAAGGCTCGGCATGATCTGGCCACAAAAAAACCCGCGCCATCGCTGACGCGGGTTTTTGTCATCCTGAGCGGCCTTTACAGGCTGTTTTCAAATTCCGGCAGGGCCTGGAACAGATCCGCCACCAAGCCGTAGTCGGCCACCTGGAAGATGGGGGCTTCCTCGTCCTTGTTGATGGCGACGATCACCTTGCTGTCCTTCATGCCCGCCAAGTGCTGGATGGCGCCGGAGATGCCCACGGCGATATACAGGTCGGGAGCGACGATCTTGCCGGTCTGGCCCACCTGCATGTCGTTGGGCACGAAGCCGGCATCCACCGCCGCGCGGGAGGCGCCCACGGCGGCCCCCAGCTTGTCGGCGACGCGGTACAGCATGTCGAAGTTCTCGCCGTTCTGCATGCCGCGACCACCGGAGATGACGATCTTGGCGGCGGTCAGTTCCGGACGGTCGGACTTGGCCAGTTCCTCGCTGTCGAAGGCGGACAGACCGTCGTCGTGGGCGCTGGAGACTGCCTCGATGGCGGCGGAGCCACCAGAAGCCGCGACGGGTTCGAAGGCGGTGCCACGAACGGTAAGCACCTTGATGGAGTCGCTGCTCTGTACGGTGGCGATGACATTGCCGGCATAGATCGGGCGCTTGAAGGTATCCTCGGACTCCACCGCACTGATCTCGGAAATGGCCTGCACATCCAGCAAGGCGGCGGCGCGGGGCAGGATATTCTTGCCGGTGGTGGTGGCCGGCGCCAGGACATGGCTGTAGCTCTTGCCCAACTCGGCGATCAGCGGGGCGACATTTTCCGCCAACTGGTGGCCGTAGGCGGCATTGTCCGCCACCAGCACCTTGACGACACCGGCGATCTGACCGGCAGCCTCGCCGACGGCCGCGCAGTTTTCACCGGCCACCAGCACATGGATATCCCCGCCGATGGCCTGGGCCGCGGCAACGGTATTGAGGGTTACGGGGTTCAGGGCACTGTTGTTGTGCTCAGCAATCACCAGGATGCTCATCAGATCACCTTCGCTTCGTTCTTGAGTTTGTCGACCAGTTGCGCCACATCGGCGACCTTGATGCCAGCCTTGCGCTCGGCGGGCGGTTCCACCTTGAGCAGCTTGGTGCGCGGCGCCACATCCACGCCGAGTTCCTCGGGGGTGGTGTTGTCGATGGGTTTTTTCTTGGCCTTCATGATATTGGGCAGGGAGGCATAGCGGGGTTCGTTGAGGCGCAGGTCGGAGGTGACGATGGCCGGCAACTTGAGGGACAGGGTCTGCAGGCCGCCATCGATCTCGCGGGTCACCTTGGCGCCGCCGTTTTCAACCGTCAGCACGGAGGCGAAGGTGCCCTGGGGGTAGCCGGTGAGCGCCGCCAGCATCTGGCCAGTCTGATTGTTGTCGCCGTCGATGGCCTGCTTGCCGAGCAGCACGATGCCGGGCTCCTCCTGCTCGCAGACCTTTTTCAGGCATTTGGCGACGGCCAGGGGCTCCAGGTCGCTGTCGGTCTTGATCAGAATCCCGCGATCGGCGCCGAGAGCCAGGGCGGTACGAATTTGCTCCTGGGCTGTCTGGGGGCCAATGGAAACGGCGATCACCTCGGTGGCAATGCCTTTTTCCTTGAGCCGCACGGCTTCCTCAACAGCGATTTCACAGAAGGGGTTGATGGCCATCTTGACATTGGCCAGATCGACGGCGCTGCCGTCCCCCTTGGCGCGTACCTTCACGTTGTAATCAACGACTCGTTTTACGGCGACAAGTATCTTCATGAATAAACCCTGGTTTTCACTGTTTGTTGGTTGGCACAAAGCCGTCGGCTGGAAGGCCCGTCGCTGTGCCCGGGGCAGTACCCGCAAAGCGGAAAGGAGGCATGGCTCCGGTCGAACCACGACACAACCGATCCCGTCCAGCCTTCTGGCCGGGAGTGGCAATGGCATACGCGCGGCCACCCGGAAACGATCAAGGGCCTGAAAACAGCTGCACCCGTCCCAGGCCCAAAAGCGGCGACATTATTGTTGAATCACTGGAAAAACTCAACCAAACACACCGGTGCTCCCCTGACCCGGTGTCGGAAAACCCGGTGACAGAGGGCCACGGCACATGCCAGACGGCAACAACCGATCAAAAAATATACAAAAAAGCCCTCATCGATAGAAATTGTGAACTGGCGCCCGGTTTTTTGAAGACAGATCTTGATAAATACCGCACAACCTACTAAAACCTATATGGATTTAAAAGTGCGGATTGGTTCATAACAACAGGCGCCCAGCGGCACTTTCGCCCCGTGACAGGCCCACCACTTCAGATCCAGGGGAACAGCACCATGATCTTTTGCGCCAATGATTTGCGCCAACTGGTAATACGGGACACCCTCAAGTATCTGGGGGAATGGTCCCAGGCGGCGGAAAACCTGCTGGTGGGTACCGCCATCCAGGAGTCGGGCCTGGGATTTTCCCTCAAGGAAAACCGTCGCCTGGGGATTTACCATATCTCTCCGAGCGCCCATCGCGCGGTATGGGATCACCACCTGGTGCACCACCCGGAGCTTGCCAGCCTGGTTCGGGGGCTGGCTGGCCAGCATGCCTTTATCAGGGATCCCCACGGGGAACTGCTGAGCAATCTCAAGTACGCCACCGCCATCGCCTGGTGCATCTACCGCAAGGCGGGCCAGTCGCTGCCCGAGGCGGAGGATCTGGACGCCCTTGGGCGCTTCTGGCAGCAACACTACCACGCAAAACCCTGTGGCCGCGCCAGCGATTTCGTGCGCAACTACAGGGATCTTGGATTACCAAAGGGGAGTGGGAACCACGGGATGGCCGCCGCCTAGGGGCCATCCTGTTTTTAAGTATCCGTGGCTCGGGCGACGGCTGTCACCCTCCGCCGCTATCGACCTTTCAGATTCACCACATTGATCGCCAGCCCGTCATCGACGGGCCGCTCGATGGCCAGTTCGCGGAAATCGAACAGCTCCCCATCCATCAACTGGGAGGGGGACACATTGCCGATGGCGCGGAAGATACTTTCAATGCGCCCCGGATGCTGGCGCTGCCAGCCCCTCAGCATGTCCTTGATCACCTGGCGCTGCAGGTTGTCCTGGGAGCCGCACAGGTTGCAGGGGATGATGGGGAACGCCTTGAGCCGTGCGTACTCCTCCAGATCCTCCTCCGCGCAATAGGCCAGGGGGCGAATGACGATATTGCGTTTGTCGTCGCTGAGCAGTTTCGGCGGCATCGCCTTCAGGTTGCCGTTATAGAACAGATTCAGGAACAGTGTTTCGACGATATCGTCCCGGTGGTGTCCAAGGGCGATCTTGGTGGCGCCAATCTCCTCGGCAAAACCGTATAGGGTACCGCGTCGCAGTCGCGAACAGAGGCTGCAGTAGGTGCGATGCTCGGGAATCAGCTCGGTGACGATGCTGTAGGTGTCCTTCTCCAGGATATGAAAGGGCACACCCAGCTCCGTCAAGTAGCGGGGCAGCACATCCTCCGGAAAGCCGGGCTGTTTTTGATCAAGGTTCACGGCCACCAGATCGAAGTGAATAGGCGCGGTCTTTTGCAGGCTCAGCAGGATATCCAGCATGCCATAGGAATCCTTGCCACCGGACAGGCACACCATCACCTTGTCGCCATCCTCGATCATGTTGTAATCGGCAATGGCCTTGCCCACCTCGCGGCGCAGGCGTTTCTGCAGCTTGTTGAATTCCAGCTTGGATTTGCGGGTCAGACCGGACATGGCGGAATGGTGACAGTCAAAAGGGGCGTCATTGTATAGTGTCGCACCCTACAATCAAACGCCCCGCAATCAAACGCCCTCAATCAAACCGCCGCCTGTGGGATGCACCTCAGGGACTGTTCAGGCGCAAATCCTGGGAGGCCAGAATCTCCCCCTGGTAGCCCAGTAGATAGAGAGCCTTCATGTCCTGGGCGTAGTGGGCGAACACCTTCATCAAGGTGGGACGGTCGGTGGCGAAGTCGTCCTGATAGACATCGAAGATACGGGCCACGGTGAGCTTGCCGTCGGCGAAGTACATGCCTCTGTCGTCGTTGACAAAGCGGGTGCCGGACAGGCGCAACTGATCGCGGATGGTTGCCGCGGTGTAGGCCCGGCTGTCCATGTTGGGGCAGTCCATGGTGGCGCAGTTGAGTCCGAAGTGAATGCGGTGGTCGCGCCAGATGGGGCGCAGGATGCCGTGCTCGATATCCCGCAGGGAAAGTCGCTTGCCGGCCACCCGCACGCTTTGGCTGGTCCACACGCTTTCCGGCACCGGGGCGAGGTTGCCCTCCACCGTCAACAGGGGCAGGATCTGTCGCACCGACACGGCATTGTAGAGATTCATCCAATAGGCCAGTTGCTCCTGCCTCGGGTAATCCCTGGGGTCGGTTCTCTCCATCTGGCGGATATAGTCGTCGAGCTGCCGTACCGCGGCCCTGTCCATGTCCCGGTAACGAAACTGGCGGATGGGCGAGTCGGGCAATTCCACCACATATTCGGAGAGCAGGATGTCCCAGGCACTGTGGTCTATCACCCCGGGGTTGGCGTCATTGCTTCGCGACCAGAACCCTGTGTCGGCGTGGACCAGGCTCAACGGGGCGAGGCCCAGGCAAAGAACGGCAAAACAGGCGGAGAGGAATCGGCAAGCGACATTGATGGACTTCATGGCGTTGTGCACCTGACTATGATTGTTGACAGCTCGTGACACGGTGTCCTCCCCGGGCGCCCTGCCCTACAATTCCGCTCCTACGACGGCCCCAGCCCGCAAGCACCGGAGCATGAACCATGACCCCAGAGGAAATCGCCCGCATCGACAGAGAGCATATCTGGCATCCCTACTCCTCGACAAGCTCTCCTCCCCATTGTTTTCAGGTTGTCCGCGCCGAAGGGACGACCCTGGAGCTCGCCGATGGTCGCAAACTGGTGGACGGCATGTCCTCCTGGTGGTCGGTGATACACGGTTACAACCACCCGGTTCTGAACCGCGCCGCGCGGGAGCAACTCGAACGCTTTGCCCATGTCATGTTCGGCGGCCTCACCCACGAGCCGGCGGCATCCCTGGCCAAGGCCCTGGTCGACATGACCCCCCCGCTGCTGGACAAGGTTTTCCTGTGCGACTCCGGGTCGGTGAGCGTCGAAGTGGCCATGAAAATGGCTGTGCAGTACTGGCAGGCGCTGGGCAAACCCGGCAAACACCGGTTTCTGGCGCTGCGCAATGGCTACCACGGCGATACCTTTGGCGCCATGTCGGTGTGTGACCCGGTCACCGGCATGCACCACCTGTTCAGCCCGGTGCTGATGCCGCAATTGTTCGCGCCATCGCCGCCCTGCCCCTTCGGCTCTCCCTGTCGCGCCGATGATATCGCGCCCATGGCCGCGCTGCTGGAGCGACACCACGGCGAGCTGGCGGCGGTGATTCTCGAACCGGTGGTGCAAGGCACCGGTGGCATGCATTTTTATTCCCCCGATTATCTGCGCCAGGTACGGGAGCTCTGCGATCGCCACGGAGTGCTGCTCATCGCCGACGAAATCGCCACTGGCTTCGGTCGCACCGGAAAACTGTTCGCCTGCCAGTGGGCCGACATCTCACCGGACATCCTGTGCCTGGGCAAGACCTTGTCCGCCGGCTATCTGACCCTGGCCGCCACCCTGTGCAGCGCGGAAATCAGCGAGGGCATCTGCGGCGGCGAGGCCGGGGTGTTCATGCACGGCCCCACCTTCATGGGCAATCCGCTGGCCTGCGCGGTGGCCAACGCCAGCCTCGATCTGTTGGCCACGGGCGCCTGGCAACAGCAGGTTGCCGCCATCGAAGCCGGCCTCGACAAAGGGCTGACACCCCTGGCGGATCGCAACTATGTAAAGGATGTGCGGGTATTGGGCGCCATCGGAGTGGCGGAGCTCCACCATCCTGTAGACCTGCCTACCATTACCCCTGCTTTTGTCGACGCGGGAATCTGGGTGCGACCCTTTGGTCGGCTGGTGTATTTGATGCCGCCCTATGTGATCACGGAACCTGACCTGGCCTTTCTCTGCCGGCAGTTGACACGGGTGCTCGATCAGCACCATTGAAGGGAAGCATGGGGGAGCCTATGCCAAATGCAACACGCGGTCCGGGACGCCCCGGGCCGCGGGGCTAATCCCCGCGGCCTATCCGATGGATAGGCGTGGGGTGCGTGAGCCCGGGCGGGTGTGGATCGGATCGGCCAGTCGTTTTTCTCACTCTGCTTGGCGGCACGGACTCCGGTCAGATGTTATGCTGGCGACCGGCAGTGCGGTACGCGTTGCCCAGACCCAACCCATAACAACCGGAGAAGTAGCTATGCCCGCTTATGTCATTGTCCTGCGTGAAGGCCCTGTCAAGGATCCCGACGCCTACGCCGAGTACCAGCGCATCAGCGCCCAGAACCGCGGCGATTTCAAGCTCAAGCCCCTGGTGGTGTACGGCGCCACCGAGACCCTGGAGGGCGATCCGCCGGACGGTGTCGTGGTACTCGAATTTCCCTCCGTGGAGGATGCCAGGGCCTGGTACAACAGCCCAGGTTACCAGGCCGCGGTACCCCATCGCCTGAGGTCCGGGAATTTCCGCGCCGTGATCGTCGAGGGATTCTGAGACGCGAATGTCCCCATCGCCGGGACAGCCCCTGCCCGCCATGAAGTAACCAGGAGTCGCGACACCATGAAAGCTGCCTTTGCCAAGCCCGGGGCTGGTATCGCCGCCATCGCGCTGCGAGACATACCCCTGCCCCAGGCCGGGCCCGGCGAGGCCCTGGTTCGCCTCAAGGTCGCGACCCTCAACTTCCGCGACCTAATGGCGTTGCGGGGCCAACTTTCCGGGGTCAGGGAGCCCGAGTACATCCCCCTGTCGGACGCGGTTGGGGAGGTGGTTTCCGTGGGCCCGGGGGTAACCCGGGTAGCGACCGGTGACCGGGTGAACCCACTGTTCGCCACCGGCTGGTTCTCGGGTTCGCGCCCACCCGCCACGGTGGGCATGCTGGGTGGGCCCGTGGATGGGGTGGCGCGGCAATTCGCCACCTTCGACGCCGACAGCCTGTGCCGGATTCCGGACCAGATCGGCGACCTGGAGGCGGCCACCCTGCCCTGCGCCGGTGTTACCGCCTGGAACGCCCTGTTCGGCGCCCGCCCGCTGAAGGCCGGTGACTGGGTACTGGCGCAGGGCACCGGCGGTGTCTCCCTGGCGGCACTTCAGTGGGCAAAGGCCGCGGGAGCCAGGGTGGTCATCACCTCCTCCTCCGATGCCAAGCTGCGCCGCGCGAAGGCCCTTGGCGCCGATGTCACCCTCAACTACCGCACCAGCCCGGACTGGGCCCAGGCCGCGCTGGACGCCCTCGAGGGTCGCGGGGTGGATATCCTGGTGGATGTCGTGGGGGAATCCCAGATCCAGGAGGCCGCCAAGGCGGTGGCCAGGGACGGCGTCATCGCCGCGGTGGGGCTGCTCAGCGGCGCGCCAAGCTGGGGACAGGATGTGGGCAGGACCATGGTGCCCGTCGCGGTGGGCAACCGTGACCAGCACGAGGCCATGCTCGCCTTCTGCGCCGACAGGGGTGTGCGCCCCGTGGTGGACGCCGTGTTCGACCTGGAGCGACTGCCGGACGCCCTGCGCCTGCTGGAGAGTGGTAAATTCATTGGCAAGATTGCCGTGAATCTCCAATAGGGATGACCCGTTGTCCAACTCGCGCACCCACCCAGACAGTCTCCCAATTTCAGAGGAACCGCCGGAGCAGGCTCCTGTGCAAGTCGAGACCGCAGACAACACCCGAAGGAAGGTCGATTATTGAACGCGCTACATATTGACAGGATGCGGTCCCCGGACATCATTCGCCAGCAGCTCGAGCGTCTCGGCTATATCTGCAGTGACGCCATCGCCACCGCCGTGTACCTGGCCTGCCAGTTGCACAAGCCCATTCTCGTGGAAGGCCCCCCCGGCGTCGGAAAAACCGAGCTGGCCAAGAAAACCGCCGAATACCTCGACGCCCCGCTGATTCGCCTGCAGTGCTACGAGGGCCTCGACGAGGCCAAGGCCCTCTACGAGTGGAAGTACAGCAAGCAATTGCTCTACACCCAACTGCTCAAAGACCAGCTCGGCGATGTGATGCGCGGCGCCAAGGGGCTGGAGGAATCCGTCGAGCGTCTCCACCAGTTCGGCGATATCTTCTACTCCGAGGCGTTTCTCGAACCTCGCCCCCTGTTGCAAGCCATGCAGAATGACAAGGGCGCCATCTTGCTGATCGACGAGATCGACAAGTCGGACCAGGAATTCGAGGCCTTCCTGCTGGAACTGCTCAGCGACTATCAGGTGTCCATTCCCGAGATAGGCACGGTGCGCGCCCGCGCCCGGCCTATCGTCATACTCACCAGCAACAACACCCGCGAATTGGGGGATGCTCTCAAGCGCCGCTGCCTGCATCTCTACATCCCCTTTCCCGATGCCGAACTGGAACAGCGCATCGTCGCCAGCCAAGTGCCGGAACTGGGTGAGGATCTGCGGGCACAGGTGGTCGCCTTCGTGGAAAAGCTGCGGGAAATGGCCCTCAAGAAGGTGCCCGCCGTCAGCGAGGCCATCGACTGGGCCCGCGCCCTGGTGCTGCTCAATGTGCGGCAACTGGATACCCACTGGGTGGAGAGCACCCTCAACCTGCTGCTCAAGTTCCAGGACGATATCGAGGTGGTAACCCCGGAAATCCGCGCCCTGCTGGAAGAACTCGACAGGAAAATCTGATGGACCAGGTGGTGGTGCAATTCATCCAGGCTTTGCGCCACCATGGCCTGCCCATCTCACCAGCGGAGACCCTCGACGCCCTCAACGCGGCGGCGCTGATCGGCGTCGCCGACCGGGAGCGCCTCAAGGCCGGCCTGGGGCTGACCCTGGCCAAGAACCTCGCCCACCGCGGCCTGCTGGACAATCTGTTCGACGAATTCTTTACCCCAGCCCCACGACGGCAGGCCGCCGACGGGGAAACCGCCGCCACCGCGCCACAAACCAGTGTGGCAAAGGCCGCCGACTACCACATCCAGTCCACCCTGGGCAGGCAACTGGCCGGCGATGAACAGGCCGCCCTGCACCTGGCCATCGCAACGGCCGGGGAAGCGGCTGGCGTTCAGGACATGCGGATTTTTCTGCAAAAGAACCGCATGGCGACCAAGATTCTCCTACACATCGGGGATAGGGATCTCCAGCACGAACTACAGGAGCTGGAGTCCCGAGGACAGCACCTCGACCTGGTGGCCGACCTGCGTGCCAGGCGCCAGCGACTGGTGGACAGGGTCAGGGACTTTGTCGAGCAGCAGTACCTGCTGTACAGCGGTCGCAAGGGGCAACAACTGTCGGAGGACACCCTGCGCCGGGTCAGACTCGGCAATATCGATCATCTCCAGCAGCAACAGATGGCCAGGCTGGTGCACAAAATCGCCAAGAAACTGTCGAGCCTCCATTCACGGCGCCGCAAGATTCGCAAGCGCGGCCTGCTGGATGTACGCAGGACCATCGCCGCCAACGCCGCGTTCGACGGCTACCTGTATCGCACCCATTGGAAATCCACCCGGGTGGAGCGCCCAAGGCTGATGGTGATCTGCGATATCAGCCGTTCCGTCAGCCAGTTCTCGCGGTTTTTGCTGCTGTTGGTCTACAGTCTTCAGGATGTGCTGCCGCGGGTGAGATCCTTTGTCTTCTCCAACGAGATGGTGGAAGTCACCAACGCCTTCCGCGCCTACGACCTGGAAACCTCCCTGCATCTCATCCTTGAAAAATGGGGAGACCAGTCGACGGATTACGGTCGCGCCCTGGAGGGGTTCGGCGACATCGCCCTCGGGGATGTCGACCACAAGACCCAGGTCATCATGCTGGGGGATGCCCGCAACAATTATGACCAGGGGCGGCTGGATATCTGGCACACCCTGTGCACCCGCGCCCAACGGGTGCTGTGGCTAAACCCGGAGGAGCGCTCCCGCTGGAACACCGGGGACTCCATGATGCGGGAATACGGCACCTGGTGCTCCCTGGTGGAGCACTGTAGTACCCTGCGGGACATGGAGCGGGTACTGGGCCGCCTGCTCAAGTACACGACCTGATGGGGCGTTCCGTCTTGGCAAAAATTTATCTGGACAAATAGGTTTTTTTCATCTCTTCACTGGTATTCTGGCAAATACTCTAGGAAAATACGCCTTTCACATGTCTGGACATATTGGCCACCGGCTCACTTGACGGATGGCATGGCTGTCCACAATCGCGCTTCAAGGCTGGCCGGCGGGAGCCCTCTCCCGCTACGCAGCGGTCGCCTGGCGCGGCGCCGGGCAAAACCGGCCCAATCTGCGATACTGTGCAACACCATTTGGCATACGGGGGTTACAACCATGAGCGATATTGGCAAGATCATCGAAACGGTGGACGAACTGGCGGAACCCGTCATCATCCCGGTGGACGCCTACATCTCGGAAGAATACGCACGGGCCGAACGTGACAAACTGTGGCGCAAGGTGTGGTTGCAAGCTGGCCGCGTCGAGGACATTCCCGAGGTGGGAAGCTTCATTACCTTCGATATCGTCGATGACTCGGTGATCATCGCCCGCACCGCCTCCGACACCATTCGCGCCTATCACAATGTCTGCGTGCACCGCGGCCGCCGCCTGGTGGACACCCCCGAGGGCGCCAGAAACGCCAAGGGTACCCGGCGCCAGTTCGTATGCGGCTACCACGGTTGGCGTTACGACATTGAAGGCAACAACACCCATATCCCCCACAAGGAAGACTGGCAGGGCGCCCTCGGCGATGACTGCGCCGGACTCAGCAAGGTGAATGTGGACACCTGGGGAGGCTGGATCTGGATCAACCTGGACCCCGACTGCGGTCCCCTGCGGGACTTTCTGGAGCCCGCCGCCTCCATGCTGGAACCGTTTGAGTTGCACAACATGCGGGTGCGCTGGCGCAAGTGGGGTATCTTCGATTGCAACTGGAAGGTCGCCATGGAGGCCTTCAACGAGACCTACCATGTGGCCACCACCCACCCCGAATTCAACAAGTTTGGCGAGTTCCGCGGCTGGGCCCGTGCCCAGGGCCTGCACAGCAATATCGGCTACGAGGCCGCCAAGGACATGGACAAGAATCAGGCCGCCAAGCTGCGCATCGGTACCGGCGACGCCCGCATCAGCACCGCCGAAATGCAGCGCTATACCTGGGAGAACGCCAACACCAACACCACTCGGACCCTGGTGAATGCCGCCATGCGCCTCAAGGACGAACTGCCGGAAGGCACACCGCCCGGAGAGGTGCTCAAGCACTGGCTCAGCTCGGCGCGTCGCGACGACGAGGCCCGCGGCGTGGTGTGGCCGGTGGTGGACCCGGAGCATGTTGGCAAGAGCGGCACCGCCTGGCAGATATTCCCGAACTTCCAGATCGGCCATGCCGTCAACAATATGTTGTGCTACAGCGCCCGCCCCTACGGCAACGACCCCGACAAATGCATCTTCGAGGGCGCCGTCTACGAGCTGTACCCCGAAGGGGAAGAGCCCAATCCCGACTGGGAGTTCTGCCCGCCCACCGCCGAGGCCTGGTGCTATGTGCTGTCCCAGGATTTTTCCAACATGGCGGCGGTGCAACAGGGCATGAAGTCTCTCGGTTTTCCAGGCGCCAGACCCAATCCCTACATGGAGCGCAGTACCGCCAATCTGCACCGCAACCTGGCGAAATACATGGGTACTGGCGCGCCGCGCAAAATCAAGTAAATCCCGTTGGTTGCCCCAGGGGAACCGCCAGCGATACCCACTAATGGAGGCGATCCGTGCCACCCACCCAGCAATCCAGCGCGCAAGGGCCTGACACCATGAACCGTGCAGGCCCACTGAGCGGCATACGCGTCATCGACCTGACAGCCATGGTCATGGGGCCCTACTGCACCCAAATCATGGCCGACATGGGAGCCGATGTGATCAAGATCGAGCCCCCCGCCGGTGACAACACCCGCTACATTTCCGTGGGTCCCGAGCCCGGCATGGGCGGGGTGTTCGTCAATGTCAATCGCGGCAAGCGCAGCATCGTTCTCGACCTTCGCAGCGCGGAGGACAAGGCTGTGCTTCAGGCGCTGATCAGGGAAGGGGATGTGTTTATCCATTCCATGCGCGCCAAGGCCATCGCCAAGCTGGGATTCAGCTATCAGGAGGTCGCGGCCCTCAACCCATCCATCGTCTACACCAATTGCTACGGGTATGGGCGCACCGGGCCTGACGCCGACCTGACGGCCTACGACGACACCATTCAGGCGGAAAGCGGCCTGTTGTACGCCCAACAGCAACTGACTGGCGAAGCCAGCTTTGTCGGCAGCATTATCGCCGACAAAGTGGCCGGCATGACCGCCCTGTACGCCACCACCATGGCCCTGTTCCACCGCCAGCGCACCGGCGAGGGACAGGAGGTGGAAATCAGCATGTTCGAGACCATGGCCTCCTTCATGCTGGTGGAGCATGCCAACGGCGCCATGTTCGACCCGCCCCTGGGCCCCGCCGTGTATCCCCGGGCGGTGGCCCCCAACCGCAAACCCTATCGCACCCGGGATGGCCAGATTTCCGCCCTGGTGTACAACGACAAGCAGTGGACCGCCTTCGTCGAGGCGGTAAAGCCTCCCTGGGCCGGGGAGCAATTCTCCACCCTGGAAAAGCGCGCCCGCCAGATCGACACCGTCTACGCCCTGCTGGCGGAAACCTTTCGGGAACGCACCACCGCCGAGTGGCTGGAGCTGTTGCGTTCCCTGGATATCCCCGCGGCGCCGATCCGCAGCCTCGACGAACTGTTCGACAACCCCCACCTCAATGCCGTGGGCTTTTTCGAAACGGTGGAGACGCCAACGGGTCTGGTGCGCTTTCCCGGTGTGCCCACCTGGTTTTCGGGCACCCCGGGGCGGGTGGCGGGCCCAGCGCCACGACTCGGCGAACACACCCAGGAAATACTGGAGGAACTGGGTATCGCCGATGATCGACAAACCCAGGCGGTATGACCGTGGACACGGGGGGTGGCTTCCATTGACGCCCCACCGCGCACCACCCTGGAGGCGGATCGCGCCGTCCTCCCGGCCACCCTGGGATTCGCCAGGCAGCCCGACCCCATCCGCGGAACCGCCAGCAACGGCAATCACTTCGATCATCCATTTTTCGGCAATCCAGGAGTAAAGCGTGGATTTCACCCTCAACGAAGATCAGCAAAATATCCGCGACGCCGTGCTCAAGCACTGCTCGCGGTTCAGTGACGACTATTGGCTGGAAAAGGATCGGGAAGGGGTGTTCCCCTACGAGTTTCACCAATCCATGGCCGAGGCCGGCTGGCTCGGCATCGCCATGCCGGAAAGCGTCGGGGGCGCTGGTCTCGGCATCACCGAGGCCGCCATCATGATGCAGGCGGTGGCGGAATCCGGCGGCGGCATGAGCGCCGCCTCCAGCATCCACGGGCCTGTGTTCAGTCTCGAACCCATCGAGCAGTTCGGCACCCCGGAACAGCAACAGCGCATGATCCCGCCGATCCTGTCCGGCGAGCAGAAGATGTGCTTTGCCGTCACCGAGCCCAATGTCGGCCTGGACACCACCAAGCTCAAGACCCGCGCCCAGAGAGTGGACGGCGGCTACCGGGTCAATGGCGAAAAGATCTGGATCACCAACGCCCATGTGGCGGACAAAATGATGCTGCTGGCCCGCACCACGCCACTCGAGGAATGCAAGCGCAAGACCGATGGTCTCTCCCTGTTTTTCACCGACTTCGACAAATCAACAATCGAGGCGCGCCTGATACCCAAGATGGGCCGTCATGCGGTCGGTTCCAATATGCTGTTCATCAATGACTTCTTCATCCCCGAGGAAGACCGCATCGGCGAGGAAGGCCAGGGCTTCAAGATCATCCTCCAGGGTCTCAATCCGGAGCGCATACTGCTCGGCGCCGAATCCATCGGTCTCGGCCGGGTGGCGATTCAGCGCGCGGCGCGCTACGCCCGCGAGCGGGTTGTGTTCGATCGCCCCATCGGCATGAACCAGGGTATCCAGCACCCCCTGGCCAAGTGCTGGGCCCAGGTGGAAGCCGCCAATCTGATGGTGATGAAGGCAGCCACCCTGTTCGACAATGGCCAGGACTGCGGGGTGGAAGCCAACGCCGGCAAGTACCTGGCGGCTGAAGCTGGCTTCGAGGCCTGCCACACCGCCATGCTCACCCTGGGTGGCATGGGCTATGCCCAGGAGTACCATGTGGAGCGCTACCTGCGGGAAATTCTCATACCCCGCACCGCGCCGGTCAGCCCCCACATGATCCTCAATTTCATCGCCGAGAAGGTGCTGGAGCTGCCAAAATCCTACTGATCCTCCCAGACCCGCGCCGGCCACCCGGCGCGGCCGCCGCCATAACGGAGAAAAAACCATGAGTGACGCGGTACTGTTCGATGCCAGGGACGACGGCATCGCCATCATCACCATCAACCGGCCCGACACCCGCAACTGCCTGAGTCGCGAAGTGCGGGAAGGCCTGTTCGCCGCCTGGCAGCGCTTCGAACACGACGATGCCCTGCGGGTCGCCATCCTCACCGGCAGCGGCGACAAGGCGTTTTGCGCCGGCGGCGACCTCAAGGAAATGGTGGAGCGCAAGTTGCGGGTGCCCCCCCGCGACATGTTTCCGGTGCCCTACGACAATATCGAGCTGTCCAAGCCGACCATCGCCGCGGTCAACGGCGTGGCCTTCGCCGGTGGCTGGATGATTGCCCAGGCCTGTGACCTGTGCGTGGCCAGCACCAGCGCCAAGTTCGCCATCACCGAAGTCAAGGTGGGTCGCGGTTCTCCCTGGGCGGCGCCCCTGATCCACATGATTCCGCAGCGCATCTTCATGGAGATCGTGCTCACCGGCAAACCCATCGGCGCCCAGCGGGCCTACGAAGTGGGTCTGGTGAACCGTTTGGCGGAACCGGCGGAACTGATGGCTTGCGCCCTGGAACTGGCCGGCGAGATCCTCGACGGCGCGCCCCTGTCCGTCAAGGCCGCCCGCGAGACGGTGATGCTCGCCACCGAGATGGGCCGTTCCGCCGCCCTGCAAGCGGCCCGCGCCGCCCACGAATACACCTACAACAGCGACGACGCCCAGGAGGGGCCACGGGCGTTTGCCGAGAAACGCAAGCCCCGTTGGCAGGGGCGCTGACCTTCGCCGCCCTGGGGGAAGAGAGCCGCGTCAAATCGGCAACGACACGGTCATGGCCGGGTGTCGACCCCCTTGCGACCTGGGCTTCGCCCGAGGGTAGCTCACCTTCGGGCATGAAACACCAGAACGACAACGATCGCCAGGAAGACAACGATGAATCCGAATAGCCCCGTCACCGTCTCCCATATCGGCATCTGCAGCGCGGATGTCGAACGCTCCCTGAGGTTCTACACCCAAGCCCTGGGTTTCGAGCAAGGCGATTCCATCGACGAGGTGGGGCCACCCTTCGACGAACTCCTGGAACTGCCCGGCGCCCGCTGCAAGGTGCACTATGTGAAGTCCGGGGGACTCACCCTGGAGCTGGTGGGCTTTGCCACCGGCGTGGTGGGCAGCCACGAACGCCGCCCCATGAACCAACTGGGCTTCACCCACCTGACGGTGCTGGTGACGGATATCGACAGCGTGGCGGCCAGGGTGGAAGCCTTTGGCGGTCGCGTGCACCCCGAGACCCGCATCGACTCCCCCTACGGGCCCATCCTGTTCTGCACCGACCCCGACGGGGTGCGCATCGAGCTGTTCCAGACAGCGGGATGAAGGAGAGATCAGCGGGTTCCCAGGCTCAATCGGGGATATGGGGCTCCCGCCTGTTCACCAAGGGTCGCTGGTAGGAAGGATCGGTGCGATCCCGGGCGGGCTCGCCGTTGAGGTGGATGCCGGGCACATCGCCAAAGGGTATGGGCATGGTGGGCACCATGCCGGACCACTCGATCACCGTGGTGCGCAGGGCGATGCGCCACTCTCCGTCACGACGCTCCAGGCGATCCATGTAACGACCACCGGCCATCCAGTTGCTGTCGTCGCGGTTGCGTCCCACGAACAGGTAATAGGTCTCCACATGGGCACTGTCGCCGTCGATCTCACAGTTCTGGTTGAGCAG
>JBJHDJ010000014.1:0-18622 GCA_050486485.1 Porticoccaceae bacterium | reverse complement strand
GCTGGTGGAAGATGACGACCTGGTGCGGGATTTCGCCCGCGGCCAACTGGAATCCCTGGGCTACCGGGTCACGGCGCTGTCCCGGGGAAGCGATGCCCTGACGCTGCTGGAAAGGGGCGAGCCGGTGGACCTGCTATTCACCGACAGGGTCATGCCAGCGATGTCCGGACCCGAGCTGGTGACACGGGCCCGGCAACTGCGCCCCGATATCCCGGTGCTCTACACCACCGGGTATGCCGGCGACGGCGAACCCATTGCGGAGGAGCACGACCCAGTGCTCTACAAGCCCTACCGCCGTCAGGCTCTTGCCAAGGCGGTGCGCGGAGCCATGGCCGGGGCGGACTGACAGCGGCGGTCAACAACGGTCAGCGTTTTGCCTCGATCTCCGCCAGATGGGCAATGACCCGCCGCAGATCCTCCTCGGTATCCACCCCCCCGGGCACCGCCATGCAGGCTTCAGCTACATGGATGGGCCGCCCGTGCCACAGAAAACGCAACTGCTCGAGGCTCTCGTCCGCCTCGATGGGGGCAACCGGCCAGGTGACGAATTCCCGCAGCTCCCGCGCCCGGTAGGCATAGATGCCGAGATGGCGGCGGGCCCCGTGCCCGGGGGGCAGCGCCTCACTTCCGGCCAGGCGCGGGTCCCGCGGCCAGGGAATGGGGGCGCGGCTGAAATACAGGGCCATTCCCCGGGCGTCGCACACCACCTTGACGATATTGGGGTTGGCGAAATCCTCCGCCCGCTGGATGGGTTCCCACAGGGTGGCCACCGCCGCCCCGGGGTTGGCGGCCAGGTTCACCGCCACCTGGCGAATCACCTCGGGGGGGATGAGGGGTTCGTCCCCCTGCACATTCACCACGATGGCGTCATCCTCCAGGGACAGCAGACGGGCCACCTCCTCCAAGCGGTCCGTTCCGGATGGGTGGCGGGGGAATGTCATCACCACCCGCCCACCGAAGCCCGCCACCACCTCCCTGATGCGCTCATCGTCTGTGGCCACGGTGACGCTCAAGGCCCCCGCCGCCATGGCCTGGCGGTATACCCGCTGAACCATGGGCTGGCCGAGAATATCCCGCAAGGGCTTGCCGGGTAGCCGGGTGGAAGCGTGGCGGGCGGGAATGACGATATGAAAGGTCGCGGTCACAGTCTGGTCACCAGTTTTTCCATGGCGTCGACCATGGCGTTCATGCCGTTATTGTCGAGGCTGGCGGCAACATCCAGCACCCACACCTGGGGGGCGTCGAAGCGGCGGCACTTGACGGCATCCTTGGCGGTGACAATCACCGGGCGGCCGTCGTCGAAACGCAACTCCCCGGGGGCGAAGGGATGGTGGTCGGCAAAGGGATGGAGCTTGACCGCCAGGCCGAGACTGGCCAGGGTGCGGGCGAAACGGGTGGGATTGCCGATACCCGCCACGGCGTGCACGGAATCCGCCGGGGGGGCGTCCACCGAGCGGGTTTCGCTGCCGTCGAGGCGGCGGAAGCGCAGCGGTTGCAGGTCCATGCGGTACTGGCGGGGGTGGGGCAGCACGGCGGCGCCGCCATTGACGACGGTGAAATCGGCCTCCTGCAGCCGCCGCAGCGGCTCCCGCAAGGGGCCGGCGGGCAGACAGCGACCATTGCCCAGCACCCGCTCGCCATCCACCACCACGATCTCCAGATCCCTGGGCAGGCGATAGTGTTGCAAGCCGTCGTCGCTGAGAATGATTTCGCAGTCGCTGTGATCCTGCAGGTAGCGGGCGGCGCGGTGGCGATCCGGGTCCACCACCACGGGACAGTCGCAGGACAAGGCGATGAGCAGGGGTTCGTCGCCACTGTGATCGGGGTTGCTGTCGGCGGTCACCCGCATGGGGTAGACCGGGGCGCGGCCGCCGTAGCCGCGACTGATCACCCCGGGCCGGTAGCCGCGCCCCTGCAAGGCCTTCACCAGGGCGATGATCAACGGCGTCTTGCCGGTGCCCCCCACGGTGATATTGCCCACCACCACCACCGGCAGGGCCAGGGTCTGCTGGCGTTCCTCCAGCCAGCGGCGGCGCCGTGACGCCAAGGCCGTGAACAGCCAGGCCAGGGGCGACAGCAGCAGGCTCCAACTGCGCGGGCGATACCAGGCTCTCTCCAGTACCGTCACGCACTGTCCTCGACGGCGAACTGCTTCTGGTGAAGCTGGGCATAGCGGCCATTGCGGGACAGCAGCTCGGCATGCCGGCCCTGCTCGACGATTTGCCCGTGATCCATCACCAGAATGAGATCGGCGTTTTCGATAGTGCTCAACCGGTGGGCGATGACAAAGGTGGTGCGGCCGCGCATGGCCGCCTCCAGCGCCTCCTGGATATGGCGCTCGGACTCGGTATCGAGGGCGGAGGTGGCTTCGTCCAGAATCAGTACGGGGGAATCCTTGAGCAGGGCGCGGGCGATGGCCACCCGCTGGCGCTGCCCCCCGGACAACAGCACCCCATCATCGCCCACCCGGGTATCGAAGCCCTTTTCGAGCTTGTCAATGAATTCCAGGGCGTGGGCGGCACGGGCGGCCTCGCGCACCTGCTCGGGGGTTTTCGAGGCCAGCTCCCCGTAGGCGATATTGTTGTACACCGTGTCGTTGAACAGGGTCACCTGCTGACTGACCAGGGAAATCTGGCCGCGCAGGTTGGCCAGTGCGTAGTCGTTGATCTCCACCCCGTCCAGCAGGATACGGCCCCCCTGGTGGTTGTAGAACCGGGGGATCAGGCTCACCAGGGTGCTCTTGCCGCTGCCGGAGGAGCCCACCAGCGCCACGGTCTGTCCGGGAAGCGCCTCGAACGACACACCCCGCAGCGCCAGGGCGCCATTGTCGCCGTAGCCAAAGGTGACTTCCTCGAAGCGGAAGTGCCCGGCGACCCGCTCTGCCCGGTAACTGCCGGTGTCGACCTCCTCCGGCGCGTCGAGGGTCTCGAACAGCACGGTGGCGGCGGCGATGCCCCGCTGGATGGTGCTGTTGACCTGGGTGAGCTGCCGCAGCGGCTTGGCCAGCAGGCCGGCGGTGAGCAGGAACTTGGTGAAGCCCCCGGTGCTCATGGCGCCGAGGATATCCGGCACCATGGCGACCCAGATCAACAGCGCCATGGCGCTGGCCACCAACACCTGCACCACCGGGCTGCTAATGCTCTCGGTGAGGGCCAGCTTGAGGCTCTGGCGACGGTTCTGGCGACTGGCGGCGTGCATGCGGGCGATTTCCGAGGCCTCGCCGCCGAACAGGCGCATCTCCCGATAACCCGACACCGCCTCGCCGGACACCTGGGTGACCTCCCCCATGGCGTTCTGGATACGCTTGCTGAGCATCCGGAAGCGCTTGCTCACCTGGCTGATGATCAGGGCGATCACCGGCATCACGGCGCCGAAGATCAGCGCCAGTTGCCAGTTGAGGACGAACATGAAAATCAGCAGGCCGATCACCAGCGAGCCCTCGCGGATGATCACCTTGAGGGCGCTGGCGGTGGCCCCCATCACCTGCTGTACATGGAAGGTGAGCTGCGCCACCAGGTGCCCGGTCATTTGCTGGTCGAAATAGGCGCTGGGCATGCGCGTGTATTTTTCGAAAATTTCGTTGCGCAGGTTGTCGACGATGGACTGGGAGACATAGCTCATGCCATAGCTGCCAATCACGAAACCCAGGCCCCGCAACAGGGCAATGACCACGACCGCCAGGGGAATGACCACCCTGCCCTGCTCCAGCACCGTCCCTCCCTCGAACCAGCGCTCGGCGACCCGGGCGGTGAGGCCGGTATCGATGCTGGTGATATCGAGCCCGGCGCCGGCGGACTCCCCGGTCACCACGGTGAGCACATTCACCAGGTACCCCAGCAGGTCGACGAAGGCCACTTCCATGGCGGAAAACAGCCACATGCCCAGCACGGCCACCACGAACACCACCCAGTAGTGGCGAATGTAGCGCAACAGCCGCCAGTAGGTGGCGAGGTGGGTGGGGACCAGGGGCTTGGTCATCAGGGCGAGGGCTCCACGGGCTCCTGGGTGGCGATGCGCAACTGGCTGAAGCCGAGACGCCCGGCGGCGTCCATGGCGGTCACCACCGAGCGGTGGGGGCTCTCGCCATCGGCGCTGATCAGCAGGGGTATGGCGCTGTCGCCAGCGGACTCCTGGCTGAGGGCTTTCATCAGGGTATCCAGGTGACGGTTGACCAGGGTTCGACCGTTGACACTGTAGCCGCCGTCACGGGTGATGGCCACCTCGATCAGCCGTTCCGACGGCTCGGGGCTGTCATGGCCATGGGCCTCCGGCAGATCGATCACCAGGCGGGTTTCCCGGGTGAAGGTGGTGGACACCATGAAGAAAATCAGCAACAGGAACACCACATCGATCAACGGCGTCAGGTTGACGCTGTTGTCGAGCCGGGGACGGCGTCTGAATTTCACGGCCGGGCAGTCCCACCGCTGGCGGAGGAGCGCTCGCCGTGGAGGGCATCCACCAACTTGATGGCGTGGTCCTCCATGGTGACCACCAGGCTGTCGATGCGCCGTTCAAAGTAGCGGTGCAGGATCAGCGCCGGTATCGCCACGGTGAGGCCCGCGGCGGTGGTGACGAGGGCCTCGGAGATGCCCCCCGCCAGCACCGCGGCGTTGCCAGTACCCTGCACCATGATGGCGGTGAACACCTTGATCATGCCGATCACCGTGCCCAGCAGCCCCAGCAGTGGGGATACCACGGCGATGGTGCCGAGGGCCGCCAGGTAGCGTTCCAGCTTGTGGATCACCTGGTTGGCGGCCTCCTCGATACTGTCCTTCATCACATCGCGGCCGTGGTGGGCATTGGCGAGACCCGCGGCGAGAATCTGCCCCAGGGGGGACGAGCGGCGCAGCTCGGCGATGGTTTCCCGGTTGAGTTGCTTGTTGCGCAGCCACTGCCAGATCTGGCGTAGCAAATGGGGCGGAGCCACACGCCGGGGGCGCAGGGCGAGATAGCGCTCGATGGCGATGGTGATCACGCCAATGGAGCACAACAGGATGGGCAACATCAGCCACCCACCGGCAACAACGATTTCGTACACGGGTTTTCCCTGGCATTTTTCCGGGCAACTTTACCATATTAACCAGGGGCGAATTATCCTTGGGGCACCATGCGCCTCAGGAATCCCTGGCCATGGTTGGACCGCCTGGGCACCGCCTCCCAATAAACAAGAACAACAGCCTGTTTCCCCGGACCTTTTCAAGGGTCGTCCATCAACGGATGAAGTGGACACGGCAAGGCTATCGCTGCCACCAGGGACGCCAGCGCCTCAGCCGGTATTGGTGGATGGTCGGCTCGTCATGGGGTGACGACCAGTGAAAGCTCACCGCGCCCCCCTCGGCGGTATGCCACAGGCGTGTACCGTGCAGCTTATAGCGGGCCACCACCTCCGGGTGCGGATGGCCGAAATGGTGACGAAAACCGGCGGAGAACACCACATGGCGCGGGTTTGCCCAACGCACGAACGCCGTGGACGACGAGGTGCGGCTGCCGTGATGGGGGGCCACCAGCACCTGGACCTGCCCATCTCCGGCAACCCTGGGAGAAGCCGTCAGAGCCGCCTCTCCGAAACGCTCGATGTCACCGGGCAGCAGAATATGCACCCCTTGCCAGTGCAGGTGAAGGACACAGGAGCCCTCGTTGGCGCCGAGACCCGGCGCGGCGGGGGGCGGCCACAACATGGTCAGCTCCAGGTCGTCCCAGTCCCACCGCTGGCCAGACTGGCAGGGTTGAACCCCGGGCACCGCCGGCGGGGGTCCGACACCGGCGAGCGTCTCGGCGGGGGGCACCAGGCGGGCCAGGGGCGCGGCTCCCCCAGCGTGGTCGTCGTGGCCGTGACTGATGATCATCAGGTCGATGTCGCGCACGCCGCGGCTCGCCAGGTAGGGGGCGACGATGCCGCTTCCGGCGTCGAACGCCTCGCTGTAGGCGGGGCCGGCGTCGTACACCAGGGTGCGATCACCGGCGCGCACCACGCTGGCCAACCCCTGGCCGACATCGAGCACCACCAGTTCCAGGGCGGGAGGTGGCGGCGCACGGGACCACAACAGGGCAATCAGCAGCCACAGCGCCGGTGCCCTGGCTGCCAGGGCACCGGGCAAGGCCAGCAGAACCGCGGCCAGGACAAAACCCGCCGCCACCATCAGACGGCCAGCCCCGGATGGCCGCCAGGCCAAGGCCTGCCCCACCCCGGCGGCGAGGTCGAGAAAGGCCGCCAGGGCATGCAACTGCCAGGCGGCCAGGTCCCAAAGTCCATCGGCCAGGGCCGGCCAGGGCCGAGCCACGACGCCTAGCAGGCACAGCGGGACAATCGCCAGGCTAACCCAGGGAATCGCCACCAGATTGACCAGCGGCGCCACGGGGGACACGGACCCCTGGAAAAACAGCAGCAGCCCCAGCAAGGCCACGAACACCACCAGTTGCGCCTCCACCAGCCGCCGCGGGTAGGTGTGGCGGACGGGCGCCAGGGCGGCAGCGGGGCGGGGGGCGAACCACAGCAGCAGGCCCGCAACGGCGCCAAAGGACAGCCAGAATCCTGCCCGCAGCACCGCCACCGGGTCGATCACCGCCACCCCCAGCAGGGCCAGGGCGAAGGCCTGCCAGATACCGGCGCGGCGCCTCACCAGCAGCGCCAGGGTGGCGGTGAGGGTCATCAACACCGCCCGTTGCAGGGGCAGGCCCGCCCCCGCCAGCAGCGCATAGCCCAGGGCGCCCAGCACCGCCAGGCCAGCGGCCAGTTGCGGCGCCGGCAGCGTCGAGCCCAGGGCGCTGCCCAGGCGCCCGATGCCGAGACCCAGCAAAAAACAGCCCCCCGCCACCATCCCCACATGGAGACCGGACACCACCATCAGGTGCACGGTACCGGTGGCCGCCAGGTTGTCCCAGGCGGCCTGGGGAATGGCGCTCTTGTCCCCCAGCACCAGGGCGGCGAGAAATCCCCCCGCCACCGGGCCGTCGTCGCGCTCCGCCAAGTCGCCGGCGATGGCCAGGCGCAGGCGGGCAACCACGCCACCGGCATCCACCGCCAGCCGCTGATTGGTGGCGCCGGCCCGCACATAGCCGGTGGCGGAAATGCCTTCCCCCAGCAGCCAGCCCCGGTAGTCGAAGCCGCCGGGGTTGGCGAAGCCCCGGGGCCTGCGCAGCCGCGCCTGGAACTGCCAACGCTCCCCCAGGCTCGGCGACTGGCCGCCGTACCAGCTCAGTTGCACGCGGCGCAACGGCGGGGGAGACTCGCCAGCCACGGACTCCACCCGCAGCACGAAGCGGCTGCGGCGGGCATCCACCCGCGGCAGGTCGATCACCACGCCCACCACCGTGAAATCCTCGCCGTCCAGATGGTCCGGCAGGGTGTGAGACAGCTGCCAGTGCCCCCACAGGGCGCCATGGCAGATGCCCAACACCAGCCAGGCCCAGTGGCGCCGCCGCCCCGCGACAGCGACCCACGGCAAGGCCCCCAGCGCCACCGCGACGATCAGCCACGGGGGCGGCAGCAGGGGGTTGAAGGCAGTGGTGAATATCCCGGCGGCGTACAGCCATGGAAAGGAAGCCACGATCAACATCCTTGTCGAACCTGGGAGCAGAGTATAGGCTTGATTCCGCCACGATAACCAGTCAAGCGGATTCATGACCAATGCGTTGATTCTTTCCGGCGGCGGCGCCAGGGCCGCCTACCAGGTGGGCGTGCTCAAGGCCCTGGCGGAGATCCTGCCGGAGAGACTCCACACCCCCTTTCCCATCATCTGCGGCACTTCCGCGGGGGCCATCAATACCCTGGGGCTGGCGGGGCGGCCAGGGGACTTCGCGGCGCGGGTCGGGCAACTGGACGACATCTGGCGCGGCCTGCACGCCGAACGCATCTATCGCACCGACGCCTGGGGGGTGTTGCGCAACAGCCTGCGGCTGTTTTCGTCCCTGCTGCGCAGCGGCTCGGGCATCAAGAAACCGGTGGCCCTGCTCAACAACCAGCCGCTACGGGAACTACTCACCGACTATATCCAGTTCCGCGAGATCGACGAAGCCATCGCCAGCCGCCGGCTGATGGCGGTGGCCATCACCGCCATGTCCTACAGCACCGGACAGTCCATCACCTTTTTCCAGGGGGAGCACGACAATTGGAAGCGGGCGCGGCGCATGGGCCTGCGCACCGGGCTGACCATCGACCACCTGATGGCCTCCGCCGCCATCCCGACCATTTTCCCGCCAGTGAAGATCGGCGACCACTACTACGGGGACGGCGCCCTGCGCCAGCTCAAACCCCTCAGCCCGGCCCTGCACCTGGGGGCCAACCGGCTGTTCGTGGTGGGGGTGAGCGACAACCCGGCCCGGGCGCGTTTCGACGAGACGGTGTACCACTCACCTTCCCTGGCGCAAATGATCAGTCACATGCTCAACAGCGCCTTTATCGACACCATCGAGAGCGACCTGGAGACCCTGAGGGCCATCAACCGCCTGACGTCCCCCCTCAACCGCGTGCAGCGCATGGAGATGGAGGTGGAGGACATGCGTCCCATCGACTTTCTTTGCATCACCCCGTCGCGGGGCATCAATACCCTGGCGGCCGAGTACATCGACGAACTGCCCCGCAGCGTCCGGGCATTCCTCAAGTTCACCGGCGCCACGGCGCGGGGCGGGGGCACCAGCGCCCTCAGCTACCTGCTGTTCGAGCCGGGATTTTGCGGCGCCCTGATCGACATGGGCCACGCCGATACCCTGGCGCAACGGCAGCGGGTGCTGGCGTTCTTTTCGGGACGGGAGGAGGATGCCAGGCCATTCGAGTCAGGCTGTATCATGCGCTGACGGCAAACTGTCTAAAAGCTGTACAAAGCAGCATTCGCCGATATTTACCAGTTAACAGCATCCCGGCAACGAGGTCATAATCGCCCTCTGCCGAGAGATCGCCCGCCATCCCATGCCCAAACTGTACCTTCGCCGCCTGACACCCTGGCTCAAAGAGCGGGCCGACAGTCCCGCCCTGAGATGGCTGGCGCCGCTGTTGCGGGATCCCTACCTGTTCCATCTCAACCGCCGCTCCGTGTCCCTGGCCTTCTTGGTGGGCCTGTTCAGCGCCTTTCTGCCGATGCCCTTCCAGACCCTGGTGGCGGCTCCCCTGGCCCTGCTGGTGCGGGCCAACCTGCTGATCTCCGTGGCCCTGGTGTGGGTCAGCAACCCGGTGACCATGCCCGCCATGCTGTACCTGTGCTACCGACTGGGCAGTTGGCTACTGGGCAACCCGGCCCTGGAGTTGCAGTTCCAACTGGAGTGGGCCTGGTTCGCCCAGCAGAGCCGCGCCATCGTCAAGCCCCTGGTGCTGGGCAGCGTGGTGGCGGGGCTGGCGGCGGGGGGCGCGGGCTTCCTCGCCATTCGCGTCCTGTGGCGCCTGAGCGTGGTGAACAACTGGGAAACGCGCCGCAAGCGGCGCCTGCTGCAGAAACTGATCAGCGAGAAGGCCCACGACTGAGACCGATTCCCGGGGATGCCCATGGGGGTTATCAAGCCCGACGCTCCTCGGCGTGGCTAGCAGGCTGCCGGGGAACCTGTGAAAAATGTAGCGCGCGCCTCAGCCTTCATTCATAACGCAATATCTCCGCCGGCCGCACCCGCGCCGCCTTCCAGGCGGGGTACAGGGTGGCGACGAAATTCAACGCAAGCGCGGTGACCACCACCGTGGCCACATCCCCCCAGCGCAGTTCGGAGGGCAGGTAATCGATGGGGTAGATCTCGGTATTGAGAAAGCGAAATTGCAGGGTCCGCTCCAACCACACCACCAGGTCCGACACGGAGAGAGCCCCCAACACCCCCAACGCCAGCCCGGCGAGACTGCCGCTGACCCCGATCAGCACACCCTGAACCAGAAAGATGCCCAACACGGTACCGTTGTCCGCGCCCAGGGTCTTGAGGGTGGCAATGGCGGGACGCTTGTCCACCACCGTCATGATCAGCATCGACACCACATTGAACACGGCGATGGCGATGATCAGGAAAATCAGCAATCCCACCATCTGCCGCGACATCTGGATCGCCTGGTAGAGGTTGCCATGGGTATGAAACCAGTCGATGAAACTGAAATCCTGGGGCAGGTCGCGGATCACCCGGTAGCCCAGTTCCCGGGCCGCGAACACATCGTCGATGCTGATGCGCAACCCCTGGGCCCGGGGGCCGTAGCCCGCCAGCTCCCCGGCGGTATCGAGGTGCACCAGGGCGAGACCGACATCCTCGGCGGTGTGGGTATCGAAGATGCCCGCCAGATTGAATACGCGCACCAGGGGGGACTGCTGGCGACCGCCCTCCCCGGGACGGGGCACGATCAGGGTGAGGGTGTGCCCCGGTTCGACGCCGAGCTTGTCCGCCAGCACCCGCGACAGCATCAGCCCGCCCCTGGCGCCATCCTCCCCAGTCAGCCAGGCGCCGGTTCGTGGGGGAAGCACAGCCGCCATGGCGCTGTCCATGGCGTCCGGCAGCAGGCCCTGCACAGTCACCGCCTGGACGCGGCCGCGGGCGTTGATCATGCCCTGGAACCCGGTGAACGGGGTCACTTCCACCACCCCCGGCGTGGCGGCGACGGTTTCCGCCAGTTGCCGCCAGTCGGCGATGCCGTCGCGCTGGAACAACTGCACATGGGGCACCACGCCGAGAATGCGGGTGCGCATTTCCCGGTCAAAGCCGTTCATCACCGACAGCACGATGATGAGCATGGCCACGCCCATCACCAGCCCCGTCATCGCCAGCACGGAAATGAACGACGCCAGCCGCGAACTGGAGCCGGCGGCGAAATAGCGCCGCCCCACCAGCAGGATCGCCGCCCTAGACAAGGGCCGGCTCCCGAGTCGCGAGGCGGCCGTCGCGCAGTTCGAGAATGCGATCCATGCGCCCGGCGATGGCCAGGTCGTGGGTCACCACCACGAAGCTGATGCCCAAGTCGCGGTTCAACTCCAGCAACAACTCCAGCACGGTGGCGGCGGTGGCGGGATCCAGGTTGCCGGTGGGCTCGTCCATCAACACACAGGACGGGCTGGTGGCCAGGGCGCGGGCGATGGCTACCCGCTGGCGCTCGCCACCGGACAGGGCCGCCGGCCTGTGGCTGACTCGCTCGGCGAGCCCCACCCGCGCCAGCAATTGGGCGGCGATGGCGTTGGCCTCGGCGTGGCTTTGTCCGGCGATCAGATTGGGGATGGCGACATTTTCCAGGGCGCTGAACTCCCCCAGCAGATGGTGAAACTGGTAGACGAAGCCGAGATGGCGGTTGCGCCAGCGCGCCCGCTGGGATTCCCCCATGGGGCCGAGGGGTTCGCCGCCGACCTGGACTTCGCCGCTATCGGGGTCGTCCAGCCCCCCCATCAGGTTGAGCAGGGTGGACTTGCCGGACCCGGAGGAACCGACGATGGCCACCAATTCACCGGCGGCAATGGTGCAATCGAGATCCTCCAGCACCCGCACGGTCTGGGTGCCCTGGCGGTAGGCCTTGGCCACGCCGCGGCACAGCAACACCGGTGGCCGGGTATCAGTGTTCATAGCGCAAAATCTCCGCGGGACTGACCTGGCCGGCGCGCCAGGCGGGATAGAGGGTGGCCAACACACTGATGGTGGAACCCACCAGCGCCACCACCAGCACATCCAGCCACTGCAAGTCGCTGGGCAGCTGATGAATGAAGTAGACATCGGGATCGAAGATCGACACACCGAGCAGGCGTTCGACGAACGCGACGATGGCGCCCAACTGCCAGGCCAGCAGGCAACCGGCGGCAACCCCGAGGGCCACGCCGGACAAACCGACCGCGGCCCCCTGCACACGGAAGATGGCCGCCACCGAGCCTGCGGTGGCTCCCATGGCCCGCAGCACGGCAATGTCCTTGCGCTTGTCCGCCACCAGCAATACCAGGCTGGCGACGATATTGAACGCCGCCACGGCGATGATCACCGTGAGCAGCACGCCGACCACGGTCTTCTCCATCTGGATGGCGTCGAACAGGGAGCGCATCGACTGGTGCCAACTGACCATGCGCGAGTCGGGGGGAGCGAGGGTGGCAAGGCGCGGCAACGAGCTCTCCACCGCGAACGGATCCGCCAGGCTCAGGCGTATCCCGTGGATATCGTCGCCGGTGCGCAACAACCGCTGGGCGTCGGCGATATGGATAAAGGCGATGCCGTTGTCCACCTGGGCGCCCACCTGATAGACAGCCACTACCCGCAGGCGCCGCACCCTGGGAAAAACCCCCACCGGGGTGACGGTCATCTCCGGCAATGTCACCAGCACCTCGTCGCCGGTCATCACCCGCAGATGGCGGGCCAGCAGGCTGCCCAGCACCACGCCGTATTCACCTGGCCGCAGGGCAGTGAAATCCCCCGCCAGCAGATTATCCTCCAGCAGCGCCAGCGCCGGCGTATCACCGGGGTCCACCCCCTGCAGGCTGACGCCCTGCATGGCCACCGGGCTGGACAACATGGCCTGGGCCTCCACGAAAGGGGAGGCGGCGGACACAGCCGGGTCGGCGAGCAACGCCTGGTGATCGTCCCGCCAACCGACGAGGGGTGTCGGGTGCTCCACCGTGACATGGGGCACCACCTGGAGGATGCGACTCTTGATTTCCCTGTCGAAACCGTTCATCACCGACAGCACCACGATCAGTGCCATCACCCCCAGGGTCATGGCACCGAAGGACAGCAGGGAGACCAGCGAAAAAAAACCTTCGCTCTGCTTGCTGCGCACGAAGCGAAGGCCGATAAACAAGGACAATGGGGTTTTCATCGCCGGCATTAAACCGGAAAGGGTGGTCGCTGCCAAGCGGACCACTGACCTCGGACCTCGGACCTCGGGCCATTGACCTCGACGCCGCGGAGGTTGGCCCGCGGCCGGTGGTGTATTCCTGTGCCGCTCATCTGCCCGATGATAATACGGGAGGGGTCAATAACGCCGGTCCGGCAGTTCCAGGGCATGGGCTGTATCCACCCGCACCCGCCAGGGCTTGCCCTCCCGGGCGCGGGAGGGATAGACCCAGCCCCGCACCACAACTCGCTGGCCTTCCAGGTTGGCCAGTTGGCGGCGGTCAAAGCGGTGCTGGTGCTCCGGGTAGATCACCCCGGCCAGCCCCCCTTCCAGGTTGATCCACCAGGCGCGGGCGAAAACCACCCGTTCCACCCGGCCTTCCACCCGCTGAAAGCCCCCCTCCCCCATGGCGGTGGCCGGCACCGTGCCATAATCACTCCACACCCCCAGCCGGGCACGGCGGGCAACGGCCTCCAGCTCCGCCAGGCAATCCGCCAGGGCCAGGTTGGGTGGCACCGCCACCATCCAGCCCAGGCCGCGGGCCACCAGCAGGGCCTCCAGGTTCTGCCCCTCGGGGGTATAGACATGAACGAGGTGACGGCCATGGTTGTCCCGGGTACCGCGCCCGGGCACCAGTATCAGCCGCGGATTGGCGCGCACGAAGTCCTTCACGAAGGCCATCGCTTCCCGGGACTGGGGTTGGTCCGGGCGGCCGCGATGGCCCAGCTCCGGTGTGTTGACCCCGATGACGCGGATACGCCGCCCGTCCTCGGCAATGAACGAATCGCCATCCTGTACCCTGGAGACGCCGCTGGCGGGAATATCGCCGGGCAGGCCACCGGGCCAGGGGCAGTTGGGCGCCCCTTGGGCCGCGGCGGCTGTGGCGGCAAAGCCCAGCAGCAGGACACAAAAAAACGCGCCGGGCAAAGCCGGCGCGTTCTTCTTGGGCCCGCCGCGGGACAATCCAGCCCGGAGGGTGGCGCCCACGGTGGTGAAAATCCGTTACTTCTTGGTGGAGCGCACGGCGAAGCGGCGGTTGAAGCGCTCGATGCGGCCACCGGTATCCACCACCTTCTGCTTGCCGGTGTAGAACGGGTGACAGGCGGAACACACATCCAGGTGGATGGTGCCGGCATTGGTGGAGCGGGTTTCAATGACATTGCCGCAGCTGCAGTTGGCTACCAGCGTGCCATATTCCGGATGGATCGCGGATTTCATGGGTTGTTCCTCTGTGCTTGCATACCGCCACCCGGTCAATTAACTTGCCTGCCTTGCCGGGCACCGTATGCCATGGGTCTACGGAGCGCGCATACTACCAGAAACACCCCCGTATTCAAGGGATTATTTGTCCCACAACCCAGGATCGCCCATCCCACCGTGGAAACGCCCCGCCCCCGGCAAGCACCCATCTACCGCGTCGCGGTGCCCTCCCCACTGCGCCGCCTGTTTGACTACCTGCCTCCCGCTGGGGGCGGCGCGCCGCTGCCCGGCTGCCGGGTGCGGGTGCCCTTCGGCAACCGCCAGGTGATTGGCCTGGTGATTGAAACCGCCACCAACAGCGACCTGGACGGCGACAAGCTGAAGGCCATTTCCGCCGTCATCGACGCCAGGCCCCTGGTACCGGACTCCCTGTGGAAGCTCTATCTGTGGGCCTGCGACTACTACCAGCACCCAACCGGGGATGCCCTGAGCGGCATTCTGCCGGTGCTGTTGCGCCGCGGCGCCAGGGCCGAAGGCGAGGCTAGCGAGGCCTGGCAACTCAGCCGCCACGGCCAGGGCCTGCCGCGAGATGCCCTGCCCCGCGCCAGGAAACAGCAGCAACTGCTCAACCTGTTGCGGGATCAGGGCCCTCTCACCCCGGCGGACCTCAAGGTCGCCGGGATCAGCCGCGCAATCATCCACGCCCTGCAAGCCAAGGGCCTGGTGGAGTCCGTCACCCTGGAGATGCAACCCCCACGGACCTCTCCGCAACCCCTGTTGCGGGAGCAGCCCCTGGCCCTGCGCCCCGAGCAGGCGCGGGCCCTGGCGGCCATTCGCGCCGAGGGCTTCAATCCCTGTCTGTTGCAAGGGGAAACCGGCAGCGGCAAGACCGAGGTCTACCTGCAGGCCATCGCCCATGTGCTGGAGCGGGGCCGGCAAGCCCTGGTGATGATTCCGGAGATCAACCTCACGCCCCAGACCCTGGCCCGTTTCAAGCGCCGCTTCGCCTGCGATATCGCCGTGCTGCACTCCGGGCTCACCGACCGCGAGCGCCTCGACGCCTGGCAGCGGGCACGGGATGGCCGCGCCGCCATTGTCATCGGCACCCGCTCCGCCGTGTTCACCCCCCTGGCGTCTCCCGGCATCCTCATCGTCGACGAGGAGCACGACGGTTCCTACAAGCAACAGGAAGGCTTTCGTTACTCGGCGCGGGATCTGGCGGTGATCCGCGCCCAACGGGAAAGTATTCCGGTGGTGCTGGGCAGCGCCACCCCCTCCCTGGAGAGCCTGGCCAACTGCCAGCGCGGGCGCTACCGCCGGCTGGTGCTGAAGGAGCGTCCCAGCGGCGCCACCCAGCCCGCCTGGCAGTTGATCGATATTCGCGGTGC
Organism: Porticoccaceae bacterium; assembly: GCA_050486485.1. GTDB lineage: Bacteria > Pseudomonadota > Gammaproteobacteria > Pseudomonadales > Porticoccaceae > NAT127. The sequence goes on along the minus strand of JBJHDJ010000014.1, from coordinate 3,277 downwards.
CGGCCTCGACGCCGGCTTTTCGGCCCCCCTGCTGGACGCCATCCGCGACACCCTGGAGGCGGGCAACCAGGCGCTGGTGTTCGTCAATCGCCGCGGCTATGCCCCGCTGATGCTGTGTCACGACTGCGGCTGGATGGCCAACTGCCACCAGTGCAGCGCCCGCATGACCGTTCACCTGGCGCAGCGGCGCCTGGTGTGCCACCACTGCGAAACCGCCGCCCCCCTCCCCGACCACTGTCCAAGCTGCCACGGCCCCAACCTGGCTTTCATGGGGCAGGGCACCGAGCGCGGCGAGGCGGTTCTGGAGGAACTGTTCCCCGGTTACCCGGTACTGCGGGTGGACCGCGACAGCACCCGTCGCAAGGACGCCATGGAAAAACTGGTGGACGAAGTGAACCGGGGACGGCCCTGCATCCTGGTGGGCACCCAGATGCTGGCCAAGGGGCACCATTTTCCCAGGGTCACCCTGGCCGCCCTGCTGGATGTGGATGGCGGCCTGTTCAGCCCCGACTTCCGGGCCATCGAGCGCATGGGCCAATTGATCACCCAGGTGGCCGGTCGCGCCGGGCGGGAGCTGCTGGGAGGGAGGGTGATCCTGCAAAGCCATCTCTGCGACCACCCCCTCGTCACCCGCCTGACCAGCGACGGCTACGGGGCCTTTGCCGAGGATCTGCTGGCCCAGCGCCGGCTCGCCGGCCTGCCCCCCTGGACCCATCTGGCCCTGGTGCGGGCCGAAGCCGAGCAGTCGGCGGCGGCGGAGCAATTGCTTCGGCGGTTGCGGCAAGTCGCCGAGAAGCTTTGCCCCCCCTCGCCCGAGTTACATTTTCTGGGGCCGTTGCCATCGGCCATGGAGCGGCGCCACAACCGGTTCCGGCATCAGTTGTCGCTGTTTTCCCGGCAGCGCGCCCCGTTGCAAACGCTACTGGAACGGCTCTGCCAGTGGCTGGAAACGGACAAGGCGGCGCGGCGAATCCGCTGGTCCGTGGATGTGGATCCCCAGGATATGCTGTAAAAGACGCATTTTGGGCTGACAGGGCGTTGCCCGCCCCCTACAATCCCCTCAGCCAGCCACGAATGCCTCGCTCATGACCCGGGACTACGCCAAGAGACCTAAACGCCCCGCGGCCCGCAACACCCGCCGCCAGCCCTCCCGCAAGACCCTGCCCGGCTGGCTGTGGCTGGTGAGCGGCATATTGGTGGGCGCGCTGGTGATGACGGTGATCCATCACAGCCGCGACCCCGGCACGCCACAGGTGGTGGAAACCCGTCCCGGCCCCGTGGCCGAACCGGACAACGGGGCGCCGCGGCCCCGTTTCGACTTCTACACCCTGCTCAAGGAAAGCGAGTCGATTCTCGGCGAGGATGAAACCCCGCCACCGCAGAGCGCCGCCCTGCCGTCGCCGACCCTGCCCCCCGCCACCCAGCCGGAGGTGGCCACCGAGGAGGAAGCCGCGCCCTCGGCGCCAACGCGGAACGCCACCGCCGCCACGGACACCAGCCCCGCGTCGCCACCGGCCATCGTTGAACAAGCGCCGCTGGAAACACCGCCACCCGCCCCCGCGCCAACGCCCGCGCCACAGCCCCGCACGGCGGCAGCCGGCGAGGTCTACCTGTTGCAGGCCGGTTCCTTCAAGAGCGCCGAGGACGCGGACAATCTGCGGGTCAGGTTGCTGCTGCTCAACATGCAGGCGCGGGTGGAAACCGTCAGCCCCAGACCCGGGGAAACCTGGCATCGGGTGCAGGTGGGTCCCTTCGACAATACCCAGAGCCTCGCCAATGCCCGCAGCGTGCTGCAACAGAACGGTATCGCCAGCATCCAGGTGAGAAAGACTCAGTAGTGGCAATCCTGGCCGCGTCACCTGCCCGGCGCATGCCGTGCCCTCGGCAATCGCACCCGCGCCGGCTCGCCAGCGGGAATACCGGGAGACAAGCGACCGCCGCGATCCCGGCCAGGTAGCAGCGCCTCTCTCGCTGTCGTTCCTCGCTGTCGCTCCTCGTGTCCACGGCCCACAGCCCCTGACGCTGAACACTTCCGCCCTGGCATTTGACGCCAGTTGCCATCAAGCTATGACAGAGAGCACCGCCTCGAGGTCGAATGGAGGACCCTTGCGCCATGACCGACTACCGCCCCCTGTGGTTCCAGAGCGAGGATGGCCTGCGCCTGTTCGCCCGCCATTACCCGGCGGAGGCCAGCCCCTTTACCCTGCTGTGCATGCACGGCCTGACACGCAACAGCGCCGATTTCGAGGGGCTGATGCCACACCTGGCGGGGCGCTACGACTGCCTGGTGGTGGACCAGCGCGGTCGCGGCCAGTCTGACTGGGACCCGAATCCCTCCCGCTATCAGGTGCCGGTGTATGCCGAAGACATGTTCACCCTGCTGCAAAGGCATGGTGCCGGCAAGGCGGTGTTGCTGGGCACCTCCATGGGTGGCTTGATCGCCATGCAGATGCTCGCCATGAGGCCGGACCTGATCCAGGGCGTGATTCTCAACGATGTCGGCGCCGTGATTGCTGGCGAAGGCCTGACCCGCATCCAGGGTTATGTGGGCAAGGCAGAGCCGGTGGCCACCTGGCAAGAGGCGGCCCAACAGACCCGGGCCATCAATGCCATCGCCTTTCCTGATTACCGAGACGAAGACTGGCTGCGTGTCGCCCGGCGCCAGTACCGGGAGGACGATGAAGGCCGCCCGGTGGCCGCCTACGACCCCGCCATCGCCCGTTTCTTCGCCGCCAGCGGCGGCGATCTCGACATGTGGGATTTCTACGACTGCCTGCCGGACATTCCCATGCTGATCCTGCGGGGAGAGCTGTCGGACCTGATGTCCCGGGCGTGCCTGGAGGAAATGGCGCGGCGCAAACCCGCCGCCCAGGCCGTGGAAATCGCCAACCGGGGGCATGCCCCCGCCCTCGACGAGCCACAGGCGGTGGCCGCCATCGGCGATTTTCTCGATAGCCTAGGGAAAATGGCACTGAATTAAGGGCACCTCTACGGTAGTAGGGCGGTGTCCCGGGGTTCCCTAGCCCCTCAGGGCTCGGCTCCGGGGCCCAGGGGCTGACCGTAGCTGAATTCCACGAAGTTGCCGTTGGGGTCCCGCAGTCCGCAGTAGTAGCCCACCGGAAAGGGCTCGTCCCTGGGTGGCCACACCAGGCAGCCCGCCCGCCGCGCTCGCTCGGCGAGCTCATCGACGGCGGCGCGGCTGTCCAGGGCAAAGCCGAAATGGCGGTAGTCGTCATCCGCCAGCGCCAGGTCCTGGCCGCGGTTCATCAACACGAAA